>JAPLSS010000754.1 GCA_026398515.1 Candidatus Sumerlaeota bacterium
TCTGGGGACTGCGTAATCGGCCGACGTGGCCGTGAGACGACCGGTAGACTGTTTCGGGGCCGGCGGGTCAAGACCCAAACTCCATCTTCGGACAAGGGCCTTCCCTCAAGCGACAAGCCCGGCGCCAAGCCGCCATCGCCGGGCCCTCAGGCCGCAAATGGATGTCTAGTCGCGCTCGACCGTCGACCCACTGGCAACGGTTGAACAAGGCTCGCCCTGACCGCGTCGCGACCCCAAAAACGCCGCCGAAAGAATACTCCTCCGACGGCGAGGGGGGATCTCTGTTTTCCCTTGACGGGGGCTTATCATGAAGGTCCCCGAATTAGGGCCGTTCGCGCCACCTCGGAGCGTCTCGGCAGTGACGCGCCCCGCCAGATCGTATAGGTCCCGTGCGGCGGTCGCGTTGCCCCCGTCCGGGAGGCGTTGGCGCGGCACGCTATTTCGCCGGCGCCAACGCCTCGACGCGAATCGTCCAATTCGTTTCTTATCCGCGAATTCCAACATCATGAACCATCAGCTGCCAGGGGCCCCCGGGCCGTGGCCGGGGTCCCCCTCGTCGTCGATGCCAAGGACGAAGTCAGCGTGCCCCCTTTTTCCTCCCAAGGTGATCTCCTTGATATCGCCCATGGCTTGCATCCGCGGCTTCAGATATGGCGTCTTACTGGCCACTGCGAGGTGATCCTTCACAGTTTGGGCCTCCTTGCGGTGAGATGTGTCGCTTCTCAGACTAAGACAAAGGTCCGAGCGACTTCCACTGTCCTTGCGTTTTCTTGCACCGGTTCTTTCTCATCCTGCCGGCTCTGAACCGCCACACCAGCGGTTCGCTCGTCTAGCCGCCGCCTCTTCCGCCGTTCGCCGAGGGCCGGGAGAGGCCGGCCGGTCCGGGCTCACGCCTCAACGACTTCCAGCGCCTTCTCCTCGTGGGGGATCCGGCAATTCTCATCCTCCTTGTCTCGCGGGCAAGCGTTTGGCCACCACTTCGCCAATAACACGGCCAGCCACACGTCGCCCAATTCATCGTCGCCCGCCTCTTGTTCCAGGCCGCGGCGGTGGATCTCGCGCAACGCCTCACGGTTTACATAGCGCTCGAGCGTCGTTGGGAGGTTCGACAGGGCGTCGCTGAGACGGTCCCGGTCGAGCGTCAACAGGCCCCGGCGGAAACTGGGCCCCATGTCGCCCTTGCACGAGCGCCATCGGACTTTCTCGGGAAGGCAGCCGGCCAGACCGCGTCGCACGATCATGCGGGCCCAGCCGCCGTGCAGCTTCTGTTCCGGGGGAAGCGACAGGCAGAATTCCACCACCCGCCGGTCCAGAAACGGGAAGCGCGGCTCCAGGCCAAACGGCGCCGCGGCCTTGTCCACCGCTTCCAGCGCGGCGGGAATCAGGCCCGACGTCAGGTCGCGATAGTGCTGCTCCCGCTCCGTGCGGGCCGGTGGCCAATGCTCCGGGAGCAACTTTCGCGCTCGCGCCTTCGCTCCGATCCGGCGGGCGAATTCGGGTTGGATCATTCCCGCGCGCCCCGCGGAGGGCGACTTTCCTGGTCTGAGCGCGCGCCAGAGGCGGCGGGCCGATTCGGGGGCCAGCGGCTTCAAGCCCTGATGCCAAACATGCCAGCGCCAGCTTTTCCAGGCCGAATAATGATACAGTCTTCCCAAGGCCCGCAGCTCGCGCCCCAGCCGGACCCAGCGCCCCGAGAACGCGAGTTCGTTCAGGTAGGAATAGCCGTGCGACACGGCGGTGTCGCCGATGAATCCGTCGAGGAGAACCCGAATCTGGCAGCCGCGAGCCGCCTCCCAGATCTCGCGGTTCAGATGAAGGTTGGGCGCATAGAACGGCTCGTCTTCGTGCCACAAGAGCCGGTCCATGTCGGCCAACGGGCCGGTCTGGTCGCACCGAATAAAGTGGGGCTCGACCCCCCCTTGCTCGAGGACCGCCTCAATAAAGGGCCGCTCGTCCGATTCCCGCACTTCGTCGAACACGCCGGAGAAGGTGTGAAGCGGCGAACCGCCGTCGCGGGCGGCGAGATCCCGGGCCACGCAGGTGATGGAGGAGGAATCCATTCCGCCGCTGAGCATCGATCCCAGGGGATAGGCGCTGCGCATCCGGCAGCGCACCGCCTCCGTCAGCGTTTCCCGGTACGCCTCGCCGTATTCCTGATCCGAGCGCAGCCGCAACTCCTTCGTGGGATCCGGCGCCCAGTATTGGCTCAGGCGGACTCCCTTGTCGTCGGCGACGAGGCGGTGGGCCGGGGGAAGGCGGAAAATGCCTTGATAGAAGGTGTTCGATTTGTCCTCGAAGATGCCCTGGAGATAGTCGGCGACCTTCTCTTCGTTCAAGCGGCGCGGGGCTTCGGGGAGGCCATGGAGCATCTTGATCTCCGAGGCGAAGGCGAAGACGTGCCGGGGAAGGTGAAAGTAATAGAAGGACCGAACGCCGAAAGCGTCGCGAGCGCAGAACAGCGTCCTGGCCCGCCGGTCCCAAATGGCGAACGCGAAGTCGCCGAGCAGCCTCTCCGGACACCCTTCGCCCCATTTCTCATACGCCATAAGGATGAACTCGCTGTCGGGCAGCGGCTCAGCCTCGGGGAGAGGCAATCCCAGCAGACGGGCCAGTTCGTCCCGATTGTCGATACGGGCGTCCGAGGCGATGGCCAGGTTTCCCGAGCGGCTCAGGCGGGGAAGCCGTTCGTGGCGCGATTGGGGCGTGGTCCACAACAGACGGTGCTCCAGCCCGATGGGGCCTTCCTGCCAGCGCCCGGCGCCGTCCGGCCCGCGATAGCCCGCGCGCTCGCCCATCGCCGCCAGACGGTCGATCTCGGCGGGACGCCCGTCCAGGTTGTAGATGCCGGCGATCGCGCTCATACGAGCTTCCCTTTCAACGGGGGGAACGGGGAGTAGTCCAACGGGCAGGACACCTGATCGCTGGATGAAACCACCACGGCTTCCACGCAAATCGCTTTGGCCATCCGAAAAAACCCTCTGCCTGTGTCCAGACCCTCGACGCCGTCCCAGATTCCGGCCGTCGTTTTCCATCGAGGCTCTTGTTTTCCCTACAATCGAGAACCATTCCGAAAGACACCGGTACCCCCCTCCCGGAGCGGTCGAAGGCTCGGAAAGCCCGTATCCGAGAGCAAAAAACTCTCCGCTCGCAGAGCGCTCCGGCTATATATGGGAACAACATCTAGATCGTTGCGATTATTGAGATTGTGATGGGGGAACACCAAGCCTCTTCCCGCATCGTGGCCGCGGGAATGTCGTCTTGGGGCAAGTATTGGCGGATGCTTTTTGAACTAAAGCGCCCGGCGCCTCGAAGCCGTTCCTGGATAGGGGTAGGGAGAGCGCCTTGGCTTGCGCCCCCCTCCATCCGAACCGGACGTGCGGTTCTCCCGCATCTAATGTGGAGGATCACATCATGTGCGTAATGTGGCCAAGTCGACTATGTGGTGACACGCGCAATGCCACGCTCGACGTTGTCCGGGGCCGCATGAAGATCGTGATGGCGTGAGCCCGATTCTTCTCGGCGAGAAGGTCCGCTCTCCCCACGCCTCCCCATGTGATCGGGGCGAAGCGAGTCTGGCAAAGAGACGCCATCGGCCGACCGCAATAGCAATGCGTGCCATGATCCTTTTCGTCACCACTGCCCAAGAAGAGCGACGAAGCCAAGCCGAAAACGTCTCCATCGTTCGCCGAACTCCCCCGAAGGCAGTAACGGGCTCGTCCGCCCAAACAGCGGTCGTTTAGGCTTCCCGTCGAAGAAAGAACGCCCTTGCGAAAGCGCCTCAGGCGCTCGATCCGGGAAACCGTGTCAAGCCGGCGCCTTTTCGCTTGAAATCCAGTCGGTTTCTCCGATACTTGGGTCTACGGGCTGCATTGGGCATGACTCGGCGGTGAGCTTAGGGGGTAGGCTCAGGGAAGACTTTGGCCAGTCGACAGGGCTGGCGGGCGGAGACTTGCGCTTCGGAGATGCGAGAAAGCGCCGGGCGCTTTCTTTTGGTGTGGCAGGAGATCCGCAGGAATCCTGCGAACGGCGAAGCCCCCGGGTGTCGGGTGGCCTGCTTTCGACGGGGCGCTACACGATCTTTATGTGCGGCGCGACCCGAGCAATGGGAGTTTCGGGCATTCGGAATGACATCCCAAATGCATGGCCAGCGGAGGAGGGAAGCGACTGTGCGACGCGCCCCTGCTCTTCGCGGAAGGCGGGGGAGACTCGACGGTCCCGTTCGGCCATTCCGGGATGAGGATCGGCTTCTTCTGCGAGTCCGGCCATCCAACGCAAGGTGGCGGAAAGTCTGTTGGGGTTTGTTGCAGGAACGAGCGGAGAGGGAGAAACGCGATGGCGGGTGCACGCATCCTGATCATCGACGACCACGAGGAGACGCGGGAAACGGCCTCCCAGTTGCTGGCCCTCGAAGGGTTCGCCGTGGACACGGCGGAGAGCGGGGAGGCCGCCATCCAGCTGGCGACCCGACACGAATTCCAGGTTTTCATCGTCGATTTGATGCTGCCGGGGATGTCTGGACTGGAGACCATCCAACGGTTGAGAGAGCTTCAACCGGAGGCCCGCGTCATCATTCTGACAGGCTATCCATCGCTTGAGTCCACGATCGCTGGGATTCGGCAGGGGGTATTCGACTATCTGCGCAAGCCACAGGAATTCGACGATCTGGTCGAAGTGGTTCGCCGCGCCTCGGTGAAGCAGAAACCTTCGGCGGGGGAGGCCGGGGGGCTTCCCCAGTCCCAAGCCCCTGTAAGGCCGGGGCGGAGAACGGTGTCGCGTCCTTCGAACGACGACTCCAAGGCGCTCAGGGTCCCCGCATTCGTAGGAAGGTCGCGCGTCATTGAAGAGGTCAGACAGGCCATTGCCGCGGTTGCGCCCACCGATATGAACGTTCTCGTCCGCGGTGAAAGCGGAACGGGCAAGGATATTGTGGCCCGGATGATCCACGAATTCTCCGAGCGAAAAAAGACGTCCGGCGAATTTGTCAAAATCAACTGCCCGGCGATTCCCGAGGCGCTGCTGGAGTCGGAGATGTTCGGCCACGAGGCCGGGGCTTTTACAGGGGCGTTGCGCGAGAAGCCAGGACGGTTCGAGGTGGCCAATGGCGGCACCGTTTTCCTTGATGAGATCGCCGAGATGCCCCCGGGGCTGCAGGCAAAATTGCTGCAAGTCCTTGAGCATAAGCGGTTTTCCCGCCTCGGCGCGCGGAAGACCACCTATGTCGACGTTCGCATTGTGGCGGCTACGAATGCGCCGTTGGAAGAGATGATCAAAGACGGCCGGTTTCGGATGGACCTGTATTACCGGCTGAATGAATTCCCATTGGTCCTGCCGCCTTTGCGCGACCGGTCGGAGGACATTCCGCTTCTCGCGCATCATTTCCTGTCGGTTTACGGCAAGAAGACGGGGCAGACGGATCTAAGTTTTTCCGACTCGGTCATGGAGCTCCTGCGGCGGCATTCATGGCCCGGGAATGTGCGCGAACTCGAGTCTCTCATTCGGCGGTTTGTTCTGGCGGGCAACGAGGAGGTGGTCTTCTCGGTTCTGAGCCAGCCCGCGGCTGCGGACGCTTCTTTGAACCCGTCGGCTCAACCGGTTCCAGTCGATCCGCTCGACGAAAAAGAGGCCAAGCTGATCGTCGACACGCTGAACAAGGTCCGGTGGAATCGGCGGAAGGCCGCCGCGCTTCTGGGGATCAGTTATAGCGCGCTGCGATACCGCATTGACAAGTACGGCCTCCAATTCGACCACTCAAAGGAGTGATCGCCGGTCACCGCGGGGCGCCGCCGGCCGGCTTCGCGACGGTAGAGCGTCGCGGCAAACGAACTGTAATGAGCATCAAAGGTTGTCCGTGAACGCCACTTCGCCAAGGCGGGCGCGGGGAATGCCATCACTCCCTAAAATGATTGCTCTGACTCTAGGCGTTGGAAACTCAGGGGATGTCGTAAGTTCCGGCCCTGCAAGGCTGAAGTCAGCGTTTGGCGGCACGATGCTTGCGTGAAATTGCGATGGGCACTGGGGCTGCCCAGGACTGTGTTTATTCGTCTTGCGACATCCGTGTCGCGACTGCCTTTGCGAAAATGGGACGTTTCGCGCCATTGTGTGCCGGACAAATGGACTTTGCCTCCGGCCAGGAGGACAAGTGCGCGAAGCGTTTCTGTTTTTCTCTGAGTTCGCCACAGGGAGTGAAATGGAATCGGTTTTTTGTTCCCTCTTGCGGCCAGTGAGATGGGATTGTTATTTTGGGGAAGTACAGGAGGCTTTGCGGGCAAGGGCTCACGAACTGCTTCGATTGGCAGTTTCCGGGCCCAAGCCCGCGTTGTCCTGGGGTTCTAGGGTTCGCCTCTCGGGGAAAAGCACGGCCCCCATCTCGTCTCAGGGGGTTGGATCGTTCCAGCCTGATGACGCGCGAGGGTCGTGTCGCGAACGCGACTGATGGCCTTTCGACTTCCTGGGGATGATTCTCAAATCGGCTTGGTCGCGTTTCTGCTTCGCCATGCTTTCGCTTGCCATGCTTTCGCTTGTTCGTCAGTCTTCTGCAGCAGGCAATGCCAACTTGAGGCGAGTCCATGGAATACGCGGCGACCGATCTGGAGTGGCTGCTTGACTACCAACTTCATGTGGCGATGCGTTACCTGCGTTTTGTTTCCCTTGTGATGGCAACGCCGGCGAACGGGCAAGTTCCCTTCCAAGAAGCGCTGAAAGGCGCCGTACGCGACAGCGATGCGGTCTTCGATCTGGACGGCGGGGTCGCCATCATCATGGCCGAAACGGCCTTGACGGAGGCGTTGAGCGCCGTGAAACGATTCAAGAGCCTTTACGACGGAAGACTGGATTTTCGATATGGCGTCGGCGCGTTTCCGACCGACGGGAGTTCCGCTTCGAGAATGCTGTCCGGTGTCGGTCAGCGCATGCGGCGGGCCAAAGACATGGGCCCTGGCGCCGTCGTCTTCAGCGATTGACGAAGAACCAAAGACCTTCTCGCGAAGAAAGGGCTGCGATCCCCCGAATACCAGTGATACACCACGGACCCGCCCCGCTCGCGCCGGCCCATAAAGTGAATCAGGCCTATCCCCTGGATGCAGGTACGCGCAAGATGCAGCCCATTTTGGAGGCGTCTAGCGCAACCCATTGCGCGTACCTGCATCAAGGGGATAGGCCTGAAGTGAATATACGAATCGTAGTCTACGCCTCGCGGCGGCAAGCCGCCGCAGTCCAAGATGACCCCTCCGGGTCATGCTAGACGGGCGTTTCTTGCGCAATCCGAAGCTTGCTGAACACACTCTGAGAGACTACGGCCAGCCGCCAGGGCAATCCAGGCATCGTAGCGGCAGCAGTGTCGAGATGCGCCCCCTGCCAAAACCTGCTCTGGAAATCCATTCGACATTCCGCCGGGCGTGGGTTCAAATCCAGGCGCAATCATCATCCGCCCCGCGTTCGTCCACGCGTTGCACGCAAGGGGAGAGGAGGCGTATTTGTGAGCGTCGCAGACCCCTCTGAGTCCGGAAGCCGCCAAGCCCCGCCGGCGGGCATTCACCCCGTGGTCAAAGCCACGGGCTTCGTGTCGCTGTTCACCGACATGGGCAGCGAGATCATCTATCCGCTCCTGCCCGCGTTTCTCACTCAAAACCTCCATTTCAGCAAGGCGGTCTTCGGCCTGATCCAGGGGGTGGAAGAGGGGACGCCGGCCATCGTGCGTTATTTCTCCGGCGTGCTGTCGGATCGGGTGAACAATCGCAAGTGGCTGATCCTGGCCGGCTATACGCTGTCGTCGATCGCCAAGCCGTTCATCGGCCTGGCGCAGCTGGTCGCCGCGGCGTTCGCCCCGCTGTACGTGCTCGTCCTGCGGGTGCTGGACAAGATCGGCAAGGGGATCCGCGGGGCGCCGCGCGACGGGCTGGTGGCCGACTTCTCGGAGCACGCCCGGGGGCGGGCGTTCGGTTTTCAGCGGGCGATGGACCACGCGGGGGCCGTGTGCGGCGGCTTGCTGGCCTTCCTCATGCTCCGCTACCTGCATTTCTCGCTGATGAAGGCGATTCTGCTTTCCGCCATTCCCGGCGTCTTGACCATCGTGACCATCCTCTTCTTCATCCATGAGAAGCCCGGGCGCGCGGTGGCGCCGAGCAAACCGGCAGAGTCTTCGGCGGGGGCAGGGACATCGGCCGCTTCGGCCCCGTTGAGCCGAAACTTCTACCTGTACCTGGTGTCGGCGGCGTTGTTCTCGCTGGCGAATTCGAGCGACAGTTTCCTCCTGTTGCGCGCCAACGAGCTGGGCATGGCGGTGGCGATGCAGCCGTTGGCGTGGGTCGCGCTGCACCTGAGCAAAATGACGTTCACCTACATCGGCGGCGGGCTGTCCGACCGGTTTGGCCGCAAGCCGCTCCTCCTTGGGGGGTGGGTCATCTATGCGATCGTCTATCTGGGGTTCGCGTGGGCCAACAGCCTGCCGTCGATCTGGTCGCTGTTCATTGTCTACGGCTTGTTCTATGGCGCGACGGAGGGGACGGCCAAGGCGTTCGTGGCCGACTTGGTTCCGAGCGCCGCGCGCGGACGGGCGTTCGGCATTCTGGGGATGGCCGAGGGCCTGCTGGCGATCGTGACTGGCCTGGCCATCGGCGAGCTGTGGCAGCACACGGGGGATGGACGGATTCCCCTGGCCGTCGAAGCCGCGCTGGCTCTCGTGGCGGCGGTCTGGCTGGCCGTGGCGGTCAAACCCGCGCCGTTTCGGAAGACGGCCTGATCCTCCAAAAGAAGCATTCGATTAACTTTCGCCCGCCGTTCTCCCGCGAAAGCAGTTGACACACGGGCGAAATTTGCTAAAACCCAGCGTGACGCGCAAGCGCAAGGCGGAAGCCGCGAAGCGCAAACAGCGTCAGCGCATGCTCAAGCTCATGCGGAAACTGGAGAACATGTAGTTCAAGCTGGTGGGAGATTCGGGAGAGGGCCATCCATGCCGTCGGTAGAAGCGAAATCTCCGACAGCCCGAAGACCAAGAAGGACGAGTGAAGAATCGATGCGGACGGGCCATGGCAACCACCTCCAGAGAGGGAGCTGACGCCTACAGGCGCGGGAGTGACGGGTAGGCCCGATGCTTGGGGAATCGAGAAACCCCATTTTTTACCCGAAACTCCCCCCGCCCCTCAAGCGCAAAATCACACGGCGCAGCATGCACCGCCCCGGGCCCGCGCAAACTTGGATTTTCCCTGTTTTTCCGTTGTGTTTCGACTATTTTTTCCTTGCCTCAAGGCCCCCATGATGAACTCTTTATTTGACCGTCTTTTTTGCGACGCGCCCCTCTGACTCGTCATTCTCCTCATTGCCGTCCTGGCCTGGCTTGCTTCCAAAATCGCCGTTCCATAAACCACCGGAGAACACCCTATGCGGAAACCCTGGGTTATCGCCGCTGTTCTCGCCGTTGCAATCGCCGCGGTCTGGTGGCTCGCCACCTTGACTGTTCGCGAAGTGGATTCTTCTGATCCCCGATGCATCCATGTCATGTATCTAAAGTTCCTCACCCGAACCCCGGTATCCGCGACCCACTTCTTCTATGACGAGCAAGGCCATTCCACCGGATACGAGCATGGCCGCTTCGCCGGCGATCCTTTCGAACGTCATGGCAAATGGACTCGCTATTACTATTGGCCGACATCTGGCAAAGTTGAAATCGAGGACTGCTATTACTGGTATGGCCAGAAAGTCTCCCAAGGCGAATTCCGCTCCAGAGAACGGTGAGGCATCGGGAAAAGCCCTATGCGCGCTCGAATCAAATGGCTCTGTCTCATCCTCGCCGCCATCAGCGGTGCCATCGCCTTGCTCTCCGCATTCGTCTTCGACAATATGGAGCTCTGGGCGGCCGCTTTCCTCGTTTTTCTCCCCACAGCCGTCCTCTCCGTCCTCTTCTTCCTCCTCATTCCGCTGATTCGCGGCATCGTCGCCGGCGTCCAGCAATCCGACCGCGAACGCGCCCTTCGCCCTCCCGCTCCTCCCAGTCCGCCAAGCCCCCCAGCGGCCGACTCCATACCCGAACGCCCCATCCGCTTCCTCTTCCATGATTCCTGGATAGAATTCGGCGCCCCCAAGGACCAGAGCCTGACTTTCGAAGTCAACGGCCCCAACGAAGAACCCATCATCCGGTTCTTTTCTGACCATCGCGGTAACAAGAGGATTATCCCCGCCCTGTTGGCCGCCGCCGCCGGCGACCCCACCGGCCTCGAAGAACTCTACGCCGCCTGGCTCATGGACCACGAACTCGGCAAACCCGAACCTCGCTTCTCCGTGCGCGGTGAAATAGTGCGCTATGTCGATGACCTGGCGACCCGCAAACAGCGCCCCGCCACCGCTGACGAAGACGCCCTCCTGGATGCGCTCTCCGACTACGAAGGCGATCGCGGCACCGGCTTCCTTGCCGGCACGGCTCTTCCCGCCGACCGCGAGATGCTCCTGGCCCACCTCTGCCAGATCGCCTATGAGCAGCGCCAACAGGGCAAACGCAAGGAGGCCGAAGACCTCTGCTTCCGCTACGTCTCCGAATGCCCGGCCCTCCTCGACGCCCGCCGCGCCTTCATCGGGGCCCAGCGCGCACGCACCCCCTTCCCCGGTTCCGCCCTGGGCGCCATGCGATCCTACGCCGAGTCCGAAGACCCCGACGCCTGCCCGCCCCTCGAATGCCTCATCCGTCTGCGCATGGAAGCCGGCCAGCACGACCAGGCCCGCGCGCTCTGCGACCGGGCCCTCTCCTTTGGCCTGCGCTCCGTCCAGTTCAAAGACTGGGACGCCTGGAAACGCGGCGTCGAACGCGACCGCCGCAAGTACGGTGCCCCATCTTTGGCGCAGCCGCTGCGCGGCATGACTTTCGTCTTCACCGGGACCCTCGAAACCATGATCCGCAAGGAGGCCGAACTGCGCGTCGAAGCTCTCGGCGGTTACGTCTCCGGCGTCGTCAACCGCGACACCCGCTTCCTCGTCTGCGGCAAGCAATCCGTGTCCCACAAAACAACCAAACTCCTCGCCGCCGAAGACGAAAACCGCAAGGGCGCTTCCATCCGCATCATCGACGAAGTCGAATTCCTCAGCCTCCTCCAAGGCGACAAATGACGCCGGCACCATAGCCATTTCTCATTGGCCGGCCAGTCCAAAGACTTGAGCGAATTCAACCGGCTCCAGCTCGCCGGAACCTTCGATTTTCCTTGTTTTTCCCTTGGTTTTTCTTTGTCTTAGCCCCGCTCGCCGCCTGACACGGCGCTCGCCTCAGTCCAAAAGAAAGGCATCCAAATGGACCTACCGCTTCTCTGGGCCGTCTGCGCCATCTCTTCCGTTTCTTCGGTGCCGGACCCACAATAGTCGGGCAAACCGTGATAGACGAGGATGTGGGGGGATTCCGCGGGGTAGGCCTCGGAGGCGTCCGGGCTTGAGCGGCCAATGACGGCGCCGGTGAAGGCGACATAGACGTCGGCGAAGCGGTGGGGCGAAATAGGCGTTGACCAGCGCGGCGATGTCGACCGGGTGCTCCTCGGAATCGGCGAGAAAGTCTGCGGACACGGCGAGGAGGTCGGCGGTATGGTTGATGGACGGGATGGACGACATAGAGGGATGGACGACATAGACGGGATACACGGCGGTTATTCGCCCCGTAGAGCCGTCAACTCGGCGACCAGCGCGTTGAAGGCCTCGCCCTTGGCGAAGCGGCGGTATTGCGCGGCGGTTTCCAGCAATTCCTCTTCGTACGGCTGCATGCGGTCGACCACGTCGGCCTGTTCCCGCGAGAAGCAGGTCGGCGCCTCTTCGCGCGTCAGCAGCGCCTGGTGATACAACAGCATATCGCGCGTCAACGCCTGGAAGAACCGATAGTCGCCGGCATCGAAACGCCCGCGGTCGTAAGCGGTCTGGTATTCATTGCCGATGTAGAAGAGCGGCGTGTCGAGGTCCGACCAGGCGTAGGCCTTCCTCGCGAACCACTCCGGCATGCGCGTGCAGCCGTGCGACTGTCGGATGCCGTAGATCGTCCCCTCGAAGCCCTGGTGCAGGCCGTTCACGCCCTCGGGGTAATCGACCGGCGTGTACCACTGGGCCAACGGCATCTCCCATTCTTCCTTGGCGTTGTATGCGTTCGGCTCTTTGTTGCGCACGTGATAATAGCCGAGCGGAGTGCCGCCGTGCTTCGAGAGGCCCGAGGAGACTTCCGACGACGCCACCAACCGTCCAAACAGGAACCAGCGGTCGCCTTCGATGAGAAGCGCCCGTTGCGGGTAAGCGTCGCGATCGACGACGATGAGCTTCTGAACGGAATTCGAAAGCGGCCCGAAGGTCTTCGTCTCGGCCTCGGCGCCGTCATCGACCTCGACCTCGACGACGTACGAGGCCGGCAGGAAGCGGAACGACGCCGTGCGGAACTCGATCGTGTCCTGCGGCGGGTCGACGATCAGGGAATAGCGCCCCCAGACTTCCTTGCCTTCCCGTATGCGGACGGCGACGAGTTCGATGGGCCGCGACGCATGGACTTCGATGTCGAAGGCGTGCGCCGCCGATCCGCTCGTGTTGACGGCGACGCGCGCCCCGACGCCGCCGCTCGGCGCAGGCTCGGCGATCGACGCGGCATCGGATCCAACGGACGGCGCTCCGGCCGGGTCCGAATCGGTCTCCGCGCTCCACGCCCCTGGCAACATGAACAGAACGACGGCTACAAACGGCATGCCTCGAAGAACGCCCATAAACCCACAGCTCCCACGGTACGATGCCCCCTTCACTACCCGAACTCCGGGCGCGCGTCAAGGAGAGCGCATGAGGCTGCGGTCAGCCCTTCTCCGCCGCCCAGGAAGACGCGCTTCCATGAGGGAATGGCTTTCGCCTTGCTGCGTCCTCCTCATCTGGTATCATGCCGGGAAAGCAAGAGGGACGATTTGCCTCGCGTTGTCTCGTGAATGCCATGGACAGATACGAGAGACTTCTGGAGAAGATCCTTGTTGCCGACTGGGCGTGGGGGACTGACCGTGCGCAGCAAATACGAGATTATCATCTACTGGAGCGATGAGGACGACGCCTACCTGGCCGAAGTTCCGGAACTGCCGGGGTGCATGGCGGACGGCAAGACCTATCGACAGGCGCTGGCCAACGCGGAAGGGATCATCCGGGAATGGATTGAAACGGCGAAGGAACTCGGACGGCCAATCCCTGAGCCGAAGGGCCGTCTCATGTACGCCTGAGTATAAGGCAAGGTCGAAGCAACGCCGGCCGTCCAGCCGGCAGTTGCTCGTTGCGTGCCAGGAAGAAACGACTACCGGCTGGACAGCCAGCGCTCCTCATGGCCGGCGCTACTCGTTCTTCTCCTTGGGAATCACCGCGCCGCAGCCGACCTTCGCGCCCTTGCGCAACTCGTCCGGGCGCGCCGGCTCGCAGACGAATTGCCACGGATAGCCGCCGTCGAGCCGTACGCGCGCGATGAACCGCCGCCGCTTCTGGCTCGCGCGAATCCGCCGATCCATTTCCGCCGGGTCCCAGGTCTCCAGCAGCCGGGTCAGAAGCTCGTCGCGAATCGCGGCGTGCCGCGGCGAGTCGATCAGGTTGTGCATTTCGTCCGGGTCGGCTTCGAGGTCGAACAGCTCGCTCTTCTGCCCGTACGCGTAACTCAACTTGTATCGCCCGCGCTGAATCATCCGGCACGGGGCGAGCACCCCGTCGCCGTCGTATTCGCAGAAGGCCTCGTCGCGGCCCGGCGCTTCGCCCGCCGCCAGCGGAATGAGGCTTTGCGCGTCGAGGTCGCCAGGGACCGGCCGGCGCGCCAGCTCCAACAGCGTCGGATACACGTCCAGCAGCGAGACCACCGAATCCACCTGCCGCCCGGCGAACCGCCCGTCGGGCCAGCGCATCATCAGCGGCACGGCTGATGCGCCCTCGTAGAACGTCCGCTTCGACCACATGCCGTGCTCGCCGAGCATCTCGCCATGATCCGACGCGAAGAAGACGACCGTGTTGTTCGCCAGGCCCCGGCGCTCAAGTTCGCGCAGGAGTTCGCCGACCTTGTCGTCGACGTAGCTGCAATTGCCGTAATAGCCGCGGCGCGATTTCAGCGCGTCTTCGGCCCGCACCGGCTCGTGCAGATCGTGATGCGTCTGCACCCACTGGTTCATCGGGGAAAGCGTGCGGGAATCCTGGTTCCAGTGGGCGGGCAGGCGGATGTCGACCCCTTCGTAGCGGTCCCAATACTCCCGCGTCGTCTGGTAGGGATCGTGCGGATGCGTGAACGAGACGAACAGGAAGAACGGCTGGGCCTTGCCGCCGCGCGCCGCGGCCCGCAAGTATTCCAGCGAACGGGACTGCACATTTTCGTCGTAGTCGCGCGAACGCGACCAGCCGACGATCCCGCCCTCGGCCACGCGGTCGCGGTTGTTCCCTCCGTCGC
>JAPLSS010000502.1 GCA_026398515.1 Candidatus Sumerlaeota bacterium
AATGGCGATGATCGCCACCACGATCAACAGCTCAATCAGCGTAAAAGCGTTCCCTTTCTTACTCATCGTCTCCCTCCTGAAGCAAATGGCGTAGAAACCTCGCTCTAGTTTTCCAAGGTGCGCAGCTCGCCCTTGTTCGTCCGGTAGATCTTGCCCGCCGAAACAGTCCCATTGGTGGGTCGTCGATGGTCCCCATGCCGCTGGCGCTTTTCGCCGGGTTGGAGTTCCAGTTCGGAAGCGGGAGAATCCAGCGGCCTTGACGGCCGGCGCGGATCTCACCAGCCGACTCCACCGCCTTCCAGGAGGATGATGTCCCCCTCGCTGACCGTGCCGTTCGTCGGATCGTAGATCCGCAGCTCTTGCCAGCTCCCCGTGCCGAAAGTCTGGATTCGGTCGGGGCCCGCCGAGGCCAGCCGCCACTTGCGCCCGAAGTACGTGTTGGGCCCGATGTTCGCCGAACGTTCATCGATATAGTCGAAGGTGTCGTCCTCCGTCTGAGGGAGCGACGGATTCGGAGCATTGGCCCCGTGTTGGTTGGGAGGGAAAGGATCGTGGGGCAAGCTGGACATATACGCCACAGGCGTCGTGAGCGGGACCAGCCGTTGCGTCAGAGGCCACTTCCATGCCCCCGTTCTCGGCGGGCTATACTTCACCCTCGCGATGGGGTACATATTCCATTCCGTGGCATACGCCTCGAGGGCCACGCCGACGGACCGCATGTCTGACTTCGCCCGCGAAACCTTGGCCCGGACCTGGGCCTCGAGGAAGTTGGGCACGGCGATGACCGCCAGAATGGCGATGATGGCCACTACGATCAGCAGTTCGATCAGCGTGAATCCTCTTTTCATGGCTCTTCTCCTCCTCGTCCCTGTTGCCTCGAATGAGGCAGCGTTTATTAGAGCCGACTGGACATCGGCGCTGCCGCGCTCCGACAACCGCCTTGCGGACGCCCTCCGACAACGGCGCTTTCGAACCCCCCTTTCTCTCCCGCATTTATGTTGAACCGGTGGATTCTCTCTTGATGATTTCCACCGGGAACTCCCGAACCCGTCCCTCCAGCGCGGGATTCTCGATGCGTTCCACGACCATCTGCGCGAGCGCCTCCCCGATGCGGGCCGTCGGAAGGCGAATGGTGGTCAAGGGAACACGCAACATGCGGGAATGCCAGCTATCGTTGACCCCCGCGATGGCGACGTCTTCGGGAACGCGATAGCCGGCGTCGAGCAACTCGGTCATGAGTTCGGCGGCCAGGTCGTCCGTATTGCAGAAAATGGCCGTGGGCGGCTTCTGGAGCGACATGAGCTCCTTACGTAGCTCATTCAATGGCTGGTATTGAAAGTGAAGGGGGATCGCCAATCTCGGATCGGGCGCCACCTCGAATTCCCGCAACGCCCGGAGACACCCTTCCATCTTCCTCTCCGAGAATCCGATCAACGCGATTCGGCGATGATTTAAGCCAAGAAGATGGCGTGTCATCTCGTAACAGGCCTGGGCGATGTGGCAAACGGCGAAATCGACCTTGAGGCCCTTAAAGGTGGACGGCGAATAGAAATCGCCGTACAGGGCCATCCGCGCCCCCTGCCGCACCAAGGCCGCCAATTCCTCCTGGCACGCCGGGTCCGCTCCGATGCCCACGCAGGCAATGCCATCGGCGAACCGGTTCAGCAGGCTTCGAAGGGTCTTGACCTCGCTGCCGGGCTCCCCGTTATGGTGGGTCACCGCCAGGAGCGAGGAGAATCCGTGCTCCTGCAGCCACTGCTCCATGGCGGCCAGGACGTCCACGTAGAACTGGTCCTTGAGAATCGGCACAAGCAGCCCGACCGACTGAGTCGGCTGCCCCTTCAGCCCGCGGGCCAAGTAATGGGGGGAGTAATCCACCTGCTCGGCGACTTGGCGAATTCGTTGGCGCGTCCGCGGCGCAATCCGCTTGTTGTCGTTCAGCGCCATGGAGACCGTCGAGCGGTCGACGCCGACGATCCTGGCGATATCCTTATGGGTGATCCGGTGATTGGGCTTGGCCATGCGAACGCGCCTTTTTCACCCTGGATTCACTCGAGTGGAACCCGCCCCCAAAAAAACAGGCCGACGGAAATCCCCGCCACACCGAGCGCACAGTCGACGCATGTGCACCCTCTTGACACCCAACCGATCGGTCTTTTTCGGGGCCTTTCAGTTTTGAATGACGCAGGATAGAATCAGAGGGCTCGGCTCGTCAAGGCGGAAATTCACTCGTGTTGCAATTCGGTCAAATTGTTCCGCAGCCTCTCCTCGCCGACGCGGGCTGCACGCCGTAGCGCGCCATCAGCCGGGGCAAGGCGAGGGGAGCCGCGCGGAGGACAGGCCACCCCGGCGTCGTCCGCGATCTGCTTCCGCAGAAACGCGTCCAGACGCTTGACCACCTCCTCGCGTTGCACCGGATCGCCGTTCTCCGCCCGGGTCTTGCACGGGTTGACGTTTTGCAGGAGGTAGTCGATCGTCAGGGACATCCGCTCGAGCGAGGCTTTCGTCCCCGGCGTTTTCGCCCTTGCCCGCGCGCCATCCTGGGCGAGCGGCTTCTGTTGCAGAACAACAGCATTCGCTATCCCCTGGAGAAGATGGGGCCGCAGTATGGCCAGATGTATCGGAAGATGGCCGAGGCTTCGCGGGAGGGACTGACGATCGGCTTTCAATGCGCGGCCATGAAACGCGTGGGCGACCTGGGCAAGACGTTTCAGATCGCCGTTGATCTCGGCGCCTCGTACGTGGAAGCTCCCGGTGGCTATGAAAAGAAACTGACCCGCGCGGAATTGGAGAGTTTCGATGCGGCGCTGCGGGGCGTCAAAGCGAAGGAAGAATAGTCATGCGTCAAAAGAGAAGTGGAACGTCCCGCCTTTAGGCGGAACGGTGTTTACTTCAGGCGCCTGGAAGAGAGGGGCGGAAAGCGCGATATGTGAGGAGACAGGCAAAATGCCGACGATAAGGACCAAGGGAATCGTCCTGTGCGGCCTGGCGGCGCTTGGGGGATCCCTCGTGAGCGCCACCGCGGCGCAATCGGCGAAGAAGATGACCAACGCCGAAGCTATTTGTGGCACGTGGGTGTTGCAGCAGGCGGGCAGCATCGCCGAACTGGACAACGCGTACAAGAAATGTGTCAAGCAGGCGCTGGAGACCCCGGAGATCCGCGGCTTTTCCTTGCGCGTTCCGTGGAAGGCCATCGATGCGGACTTCGCGTTGCTCGAAGCGGGGCTGAAGATCGCGCGGGAACACAAGGTATCTTTCTCCGTGCGCTTCATGGGGGGGCGGCACACGCCGGCCAGCGTCTTCGAGAAAGGCTCGCCCTTCTACACCAAGCAGGGATCGCAGGAGAAGGTGCCCGCGCCGTTCAAGCTCGACGGGTCGCCTAATGACGTATTTGAAGCCGAATACGATGCGTTCGTCGCCCGTCTGGCGAAATGGTGCCGCGCGAACGACGTCAGGCTATTGCACCTGGCTTGGTATGGGCAGGAATGGGCCGAACTCAATCATGGCAAGGAAGTGCGCGCTCTTCCCGGATATACGTTTGATAATTGGCTGAACGCGCACAAACGCCTGATCGACATCGGGCTCAAACACGCCGGCGAGGACCTGGCGGTCGAGTTTCCCTTCTCGGGCTATGGGCCGTGTGCCGACGCCGCGTCCGCCTTCGCTGATCATGTTGTGGAGAAGATCGGTCCGGTGAATCCAATCTTCTTCTGCCAGTCCAATGGGTGGGGCGCAAAGAAAGATTGGGGCGCGCCGACCGACGAAGTCGAAGCAGCTTTCGACAAGGTATGGGCGAGGCCGATATGCCGTGGTGAGCAAATGATCCAGCCGCGCGACTATGACTGGACGGCGTGCTACGCGAACCTATATAAGAACAAGGTGACCTACTGCGAAGTGTATGCTCCCAGTTTCACCTTGGAACATAAGGATCAACTGGCCGAAGAGATTCGCAAGTTCGCCGAAACCGGGAAAGAGAAGCCATTGTTGCCGTAAGCAGATCCGGTCCGCCGCACGGGGTTTCGTCGATCCGATGGAGAGGTGAGAAATATGAGCGGGCAGTTCATCGGAAGGATATCCTCCTTTGCGGGGTTCGTTGCGATGTGTATGACAACACGCGGAGGATCTGGCCCAGCGGCGGAGGGATCGAAGGCGCCCAAGCCGCTTGACAAGCCGTATGCGCCATTGATGACGCTCTTCGGCGGCGGGCCGCTGGAGCGGACGCCGAGCGACGCTGATCTGGCCCGTATCGCCTCGACCTATCAATTCGTGAACGGTCATGCGGGGCGTTATACCGTGCCGGGGAAGGATCAGATCGCCGCCTTCTGGGCGGGTCCGAGTTCCGGCCGGGATGAGCAGGGACGCACGATCGCCGAGCGGATCAAGGCCATCAACCCGGCCTTCACGCTGAGCAACTACCGGAATGGCTCGTATGTCTCGCAGTATTGCCCGAACGAAGCGGCGGAGGTGGAGACGCGCTTCCCGCTGGGCATTGCGGTTTCCGACAGCGGGACCAAATTGGTTAAACCCGTCGGCGCGGAAGACGAAGTTCTGCTCCTCGCCGCGCCGTCGGAGAAGCCGAGGGGGGCGCCGGCTATCTATCCCTTCAAGGCGAGCACGACCACCGAGGAACACACCCGGACGACCAAGGCGTATGTGGCATGGCTGCGGCTCGGCGACGAGATCCTGCGAATCGACAAGGCCGAGACGGGGGAGGAGAGGACGATCCAACTGAGCGTCCGGCGCGGGATCTGGGGCACGAAGGCCTCGGCGCATGACGCCGCGGCGCGCGTGCTGGCGCCGGTTCATATTGGCTCGGTTCGCCAGGGCTCCGACACCTCTCTGGCCGGACTGCCGGACGGCAAGGCGCCGCAGCCGGGGATTCGTTATGCGTTGCAGCCGCAGGACCCGAAGTTCTGGGAATGGCTGGCGGAGAAGTGCAAGATCATCTTCGACGAGGGGTATGATGTGACATGGCTCGATGTGAGCGTGTCCACCTGGTATAATAATGGAGACGCATACGGCCAGCCGGTGGTTCCATGGAACATTGAGGCCGATAAGCCGCTGGACAATCCAACATATCGCGAGTATCAGCAAAGAAAGACGGACTATCTGTTCCAGCGTTTCCCCGACAAGAGGTTCTTTATCAACAACGTGAAGGGCAGCTGTTACTTCAAAGACGGACAGGACCGCAAGCAATTCACCGGTGAGGTCGGCCACCATCCCATCTCCGGGGGCAGCATGGAGTTCTATGTTCATGTCAACAGCGAGGCCCAATGGCGTGAAGTGGCGGAAATGACTCTGGACATGGTCCGCAACAACTTTTGGGGTGTGGCCTGGGCGAAAAGCGAAGGAAAGAAGATGGCGGGCTATCGGCAGTATGCGTATTGCACATATCTAATGGCGTACGAGCCAGGATCGCGCCTGTTGTTCGGCGCGCAGTGGCCTCTGCTCGGCCGGCCGGACGAAATGTTATACTGGGACGTGGGCGAGCCCTCGCAGCATTTTCAGTCGATCGACGAGGCCAAGCGCGCCGACGCGCCGGGGGTATATGAGCGGCAATTTGCGAAAGGCTTGGTCTTAGTCAATGCGACGCCGGAGAAGTCCAAGAGCGTCCGTCTGGGCAAGGAATATTATGATCCCGAGACGGCGAATGTGGCAAGCGAAGTGGCGCTCGGACCTTTCAGCGGCAAGCTGTTGCTTGCTCCGTAAGGGGCACATTGCGGAGGGTCAACCGCGACAGAGGCGGCGCCATCAGACTCGACTAGTTCGACAGGCTCACTACAGGTCGCTCGCGCTCGTCTCGTCTATTGATCGCGCCTACGGGTGGGTAAGCACACGTTTGACGGCGTCGCGCCAGCGGGAGAGCAGTTCTTCGCGGCGCGCGTCGGAGATTCGCGGCTCAAAAACGCGATCGACGCGGCGAAGACGCTCGATCTCGCCGGCGTCGCGCCAGACGCCGAGCTGAAGGCCGGCCAAATAAGCGGCGCCGAGCGCGGTTGTCTCCACGTTCACGGGACGATTGACTGGCACGCCGAGGACATCGGCCTGGAACTGCATTAGGAAGTTGTTCTGACACGCGCCGCCGTCGACGCGCAATTCGTTGAGATTCTTGTTCAGGCTGGGGATGGAAAGCAAATCGGCTGTCTGGTAAGCGATGCTCTCCAGCACGGCGCGCACGAGGTGGGCGCGTCCGGCGCCGCGCGTGAGACCGAAGATGGCGCCGCGCGCGTCCGGGTCCCAATGCGGCGCGCCCAGGCCGACGAACGCCGGCACGACCACCACGCCGGATGTGTCGGGCACGCTTTCCGCGATGGCTTCCGTCTCGGCGCTGGTCTGAATGATCTTCAACTCATCGCGCAGCCATTGGACGGCGGCGCCGGCGATGAACACTGAGCCTTCGAGGGCGTAGGCGGGCTCAGCGGCCGGCGAGGAGGCGGCGGTGGCCAGCACAGGCTCCACGGGAATCGCCGCTTTCGCGCCCTGGAACGACAGCAGGAAACAACCAGTGCCGTAGGTGTTCTTCGTCAGGCCAGGCCGCACGCATCCCTGCCCGAACAGCGCCGCCTGTTGGTCGCCGGCGATGCCCGCGATGGGCAGCCCGTCCGGCAGGCCTTTGACGCGGCACTCGCCGAAGGCGTGGCGCGAGGGATGAATGGCGGGGAAAAGGGAGCGCGGGAGATTCAACTTAGCTAACAGATCGATGTCCCAAGCGCCCGTATGAATATTGCAGCAGAGAGTGCGCGAGGCGTTGGTGACGTCGGTGACGTGCGAGGCGCCGCCCGTCAGATTCCACACGAGCCACGTGTCGATCGTGCCCGCCAACAGATCGCCGTTTTCCGCCGCCGACCGGATGCGCGGATCGGAATCCAACAGCCAGACGATCTTCGTCCCCGAAAAATAGGGATCAAGGAACAGGCCGGTGCGTTGGCGAAATAGAGATTCGTCCGTCTTGAGGGCGCGGCAGAGGTCCGCGGTGCGCCGGTCCTGCCAAACAATGGCCCGGTGCACGGGGCGCCCCGACTTGCGGTCCCACAGAAGGACCGTTTCACGCTGGTTTGTGATGCCGATCCCACGAACGCGGGACGGAGCGCGGGAAATGATTTGGCCAGCCAAATCCAACACTCCGGCCAGAATCTCTTCGGGGTCGTGCTCCACCCAGCCGGGCCTGGGGTAATACTGTGTAATCTCTCTGTATGCGCGATCGACAATCTCCCCCTCTTCATTCACGAGCAGGACAGTGGTTCCCGTAGTGCCTTGGTCGATGGCCAGGATCATGGTTGGAGGCTCCGGTAGGGAGTATAAGACTCATAGGACATATACGACCTGAAGGTCGCACTACGAACTCGTGTGTGGCAACTCTCTGTCGGCGATTTGGCGATAGCGTTGGAGCTCCCTGTCACACTGCGCGGCATTCCAACTTAAAACGCCCGCCATCCCGTGGGCGGCTTGTTGAGCGACCGCCGCTTCATCATCCATGTAATGCAGCCAGTTGCTGCGGCGGATCATGACGTCGTCCAAATGAAGCGCCCACTCCTGCTCGCAGTAATGACGAACCGCCTCCAGGGATGGATCAGGCGGAATAACGGCGCTGAAAAGCGACGCGGCGCTATCGCCCAGCAGAGGCTCGACCGCGGTGGCGGACGCGGAACGGCGCCGTCCGAGGCAATGGTAGACGCGATCGACCGTCTGCTCGGCCATCAATCGATAGGTAGTAAGTTTCCCGCCGGCGACGTCGATCCAACCGTCGCGGCCGACGAGTATCTTGTGAGCGCGCGAGATGTCGGAGGGCGCGCCTTTTCGGTTCGCGAGCAAAGGCCGCAGCCCCGCCCAGGCGCTTCGGACGTCGGCGGGGCCAAGCGCCGTGCGTGGGAAGTATTCGTTGACGGGTCGCAGGATATATTCGACATCCCGCGGGTCGGCGTAAACCTCCTCCAAGGGTCCACGGTGGTCCGTGTCGGTCGTGCCGAGAATGACGCGCCTTCCCCAGGGGATGAGAAAGAGGATGCGCGCGCCCTCGACGAGGACCACTGGGTCTTCCACGGGCAAGCGGGCGTGGTCGATCACGAGGTGAACGCCTTTGGTCGGGCGCAGGCGGAGGCGGCTTTGGGAAAATGTATCAGCCCACACGCCCGCGGCGTTGATGACACAGCGGGCGCGAATCCGAAGGCCGCGGCCCTGATGCGCGTCTTCGGCGTGGGCGAGCCAGACCCCTGACTCGCGCTCGACGCGCTCCACGCGGAGATAGTTGCAAACCCGCGCTCCGTGCGCCGTAGCGGAATGCAGGGTATCAATCACCAACCGCGCGTCGCTTGTCAGCGCGTCGGAGTAACATACGGCGCCAGCCAATTCTTGCGGACGCAACTGGGGAATATGCTGAAGAGCATCGGCGGCGGTCCATCGGCGGGAAGGGATAAAGTTATGACCGCCGCAGAGCAGGTCATATAACTTGACGCCGATCGTTAATTCCCACAAAGGCGGCCCCGCGCCGCGATAGGCGGGAAAGACGAACCGCGCGGGCATAGCCAGGTGCGGCGCAATGCGGTGGATGATCTTCTTCTCGCGGCTGGCCTCGCGGACCAATCCCAGGCGGCCCTGGGCGAGATAGCGCAGCCCGCCATGCAGCAGGCGGCTGGAGCGGCTGCTTGCGCCGAACGCGAAATCGAACTGCTCCGCCAGGCCGACGCGCAGTCCGCTCATGGCGGCCTCGCGCGCCACGCCCGCCCCGACGATCCCGCCGCCAATGATGAGAACATCGAGAACGCCATCCGTCAGAGCGTCGATGGCTTGAGAGCGGCTGGAAAAGGGGCAAGACGACATGAAGAAAGGACATCTCCGCACGAGTATGCGATTTGATGCGTTGATAGCATGGTGGAAACCGAGATGCAAGAGAGGCGACTTGGAACACCGGGCGCATCCAAATGCCGGTCAGGCTTTCGGTCTTGGCGCGCCAGGGCGGGCCGTGTGGAGGAATGGCGCGACTCGACTGGCTGTCGCTCGTCTCGTCCCGTGGGAGCGCGGAGACCGAGCAGGCGCGGCACGGCCTGAAATCACAGGCTGGAAAGCCTGCGCCACTCGGCAATGCGCGGGCTGGGCAGACTACGCCACGTTAGATCTCTTTCCGCCGGTTGCGGACGTAGTCGACCAGCACGAACTTGCCGAGGTTCTGGAGATCGGCGTAGTAGGCGCGGCCCTTGTTCGCCTCGGTCAGCCGGTCGACAAATTCCTGCAGGTAGGGGTCGGAGGCGATCATGAAGGTGGTGATGATGATGCCTTTGCGGCGGCAGGCCTGCGCTTCCTCGACCGTTTTGTTGACGATGCGCGCGTCGAGCCCGTACGAGTTCACGTACAGGCGCCCGCCGATCGTGAGGGCGCTCGGCTTGCCGTCGGTGATCAGGACGATCTGCTTGTTGGCGTGTTTGCGCCGCGCGAGGAGGCGCTGGGCCAATTCCAGCGCGGCTTTGGTGTTGGTGTGATACGGGCCGACCTGGATGTAAGGCAGGCGCGCAGGATCGATGATCGCCGCTTGGTCGCCGAACACGATGACATCCAGCGCATCCTTCTGGAAGCGCGATTGAATGAGTTCAGTCAACGCCAGCGCCACGCGCTTGGCCGGGGTGATGCGGTCTTCGCCATAGAGGATCATCGAGTGCGACACGTCGAGCGCGAGGACGGTGGCGCAACTGGTCGTCTGCTCGACCTCAAAGACCTCGAGATCCTCCTCGGCCATCCGAAAGCGGCCTCGCCCGCTGTGGCGAATGCCGTTGGCGATGCTATGGACGAAATCGATGTCCTGCACGCGATCGCCGAACTCGTACGGGCGGGTTTCCGGCAGGCGGTCGCCGCCCCGGCCGGCGTACGGGGTGACGTGTTCGCCGCCGAAGGCGTCCTGCTTCAGGCTGGCGAACAAATCCTCGAACGCGTCGTGGCGGATGGCGCGTTCAGCCTTGGCGGTCGGCTTGAGCGCGCCGGGCGGCCCTTCGCCCTGGCCGGCGCGTCCGGGACGGCCCTCGGGGGCGAGATAGCCTTCGTCGATCAGCAGCTGCTTGAACTTCTCCAGATCCAGGTCGTCGCCCCAGAGGTTGTAGCGTTTGGCCAGCAGGTCGAGCCATTCCAGCGCCTCTCCGACGTTGCCGCCGGTGTGCATCAGCAGTTGAAGGAATAGATTCTTCAACTGCTCCAGGCGCTCCATCTGGCGAAAGCGTTCGTCGAATTGGGTGTAGCGGTAGCGCATGGGTCAGGGCCTTCGCGGACCGGAGGAGCTGATGGACGGAGTGGACGACATGGACGGGATGGACGTCATGGACTTGTGAGTTCTGCGAGCGGCTCCGGCGTTACTCGGCCTCCTGCTGCATTTCGGTCAACTGGTCGGCGTAGCGCGTGCCGGAGGCCACCTTGAATTTGGAAAGAACGAAATTCTGCGCCAGGCCTTCCAACAGGAACTCCATGGCGGCGGACAACTGCGGATCGCGCACAGCGGGAAACGCGCGCTGCGCCTTGCGCCGCAGTCCGGGAATGGCGTTGAGGCGCGTCGCGTACTCCTGCTGCGGCTGTTCGTCGTTCAAGTCGATGGTCTGTCCGCTCTCGAACCAGCCGACCACCTCGGAGAACTCGGCGAACGAATGCTTCGGATCGCGCCCGCGCTTGTAGTTCGGCACAAACATCCCGTTGAACAGTTCCTTGACCGCCTTGCCGATCAGGTGCTCGGCCACCTGGCCCGCGCCTTGTTGCTCGCCTTTGTACACCAGTTCGATTTTGCCCGTGATCGCCGAGAGCGACGCATAGAGATCGCAAACGCGCGGCAACGCTTCGGTCTCGCCATTCAGAAGCGCGCGGCGTTCCATCGAACTGAGGACGGTCTCCAGAAGGGAGATCGGCATGCGCGCCGACACGCCGCTGTTGCGGTCGACGAAATCGCTCACGCGCGCCTCGGCCGCCGTCTGCTCGATGAGCGTGTAGAACAGGTCGGGCACGGTGAGTTTGACGCGTCCGTCGCGTTCGGACCACGACTCCTGCTTGATGATGGCGATCCCCTCTTCGAGCGAGCGCGGGTAGTGGGTCATGATCTGCGCTTCGATGCGGTCCTTGAGCGGGGTGATGATGTTGCCGCGGTTCGTGTAGTCCTCGGGGTTGGCGGTGAAGACCATCAGCACGTCGAGCGGCATGCGGATGGGGAAGCCGCGGATCTGGAAGTCTTGCTCCTCGAGGATGTTCAGCAGGCCCACCTGGATGCGCGGCTGGAGGTCGGGCAGCTCGTTGAGGGCGAAAATGCCGAGGTTGCTGCGCGGCACGATCCCGTAGTGGATAACCTCTTCGTTGGCGAAGTCGAGTTTCTGGTTCATCGCCTTGATCGGGTCGATGTCGCCGATCAGGTCGGCGATGGTCACGTCGGGCGTGGCCAGTTTCTCCTGATAGCGGTCCTGGCGTTCGAGCCAGGCGATCGGCAGGTCGTCGCCCGCTTCGCGCACGAGGCGGCGTCCGGTCGGCGTGACGGGCTTGAGCGGGTCCTCGTGGATGGGCGAATCAGCGATGACGGGGACCGCGTCGTCGAGGAAGGCGACCAACTGGCGAAGGAGGCGCGTCTTGGCCTGGCCGCGCAGGCCGAGGAGGAGGAAATCGTGCCGGGCCAGCAGCGCGTTGATGATCCTCGGGATGACCGTCTCCTCGTAGCCGACGATGCCGGGGAAGAGCGGCTTCCTGGCGCGCAGGGCGGCGACGACGTTCTCGCGCATCTCCTCGCGCACCGAGCGCGGCCGCCAGCCGTGGCGCTTCAATTCCCCCACTGTCGCGGGCAACCCCATGGCGATTTCCTCGTCGCATCTTCTCCGGACCGTTTTGAATGAAGCACTTTACATGCCACGCGCGGCTCATAGCGCAGGCTTTCCGGCCTGTGAATCCTCGGATTACGCCCGATGCCTGGAATCACAGGCTGGAAGGCCTGCGCCGCTTTAGGCCGTTCTCTCCAATTTCGCCCGATACTTGCGGAAATACCCCCGAAACTGGTGATAGGTCAGCCCCAATCTCTCCGCCGCTTTGCGTTGATTGTAACGGCAGTCTTCGAGCGCCTCGCGAATTCGCCGGATTTCCAGCGCCCGCACCGCTTCGGCCAGCGGCAGGCGTTTCAGATCGTCGGCCAGGTCGGACTTATTGGCCAGGTCGGACCGGTCGGACGCGCCGGACTCCGGTTGTTCGAAAGCCTCCCGCGGCGCGTAGGGCGACTCGAAGGGGTCGAACACGGTTTCTGCGATGAGCGGCCCGTCCGAACGATAGACCATTCGCTCCACCACGTTCTTCAGTTCCCGAATGTTTCCCGGCCAGTCGTGGGCGAGGAGCGCCGCCTGCGCCGCTTCGGAGAAGACCGGCGCGGCCTCGCGGCGGAGTTCGCGCGCCATGCGAAGAGCGAAATGGTTGGCCAGCAGCAGGATGTCTTCTCGCCGGCGCCGCAGCGGCGGCAGCGTGATGACCTCGAACGACAGGCGATCGAGCAAATCCTGACGGGCCGTACTCGACGGTGCGCAGGATCTTCTCCTGCACCGTCATCGGGATGTTGGCCACCTCGTCGAGGAAGAGCGATCCGCGGTGCGCCAGTTCGAACCGGCCCTTGCGTTGGCGCACCGCCCCGGTGAAGGCCCCCGCCTCGTGGCCGAAGAGTTCCGACTCGATGAGCGACGGGGTCAGCGCCGCGCAGTTGAGGGCGACATAGGGCAGGTTCCAGCGCGCCGACAGGAGGTGAAGGCGCGCGGCGGCCAGTTCCTTGCCGGTCCCGCGTTCGCCGATGAGAATGACCGGCCGGTCGGTCTTGGCGGCGCGGGAGATCTGCTCCTGGACCGAGAGAAAGGCCTCGGATTGACCGAGCGCCTGTTTCTCGTCAAGCGAAATGGGTTCGGTGGACATGTGCGTATAATACGCCATAATATGGTAAAATCAACTAAAATACGCCCTATATGACTTGTATGTCGCATCGGAAGAGAAACCATGTGTTGTTACATAACGCTGATATGACTGATTTTGCACGAAATACGTCAGAATGGCCCATTCCGTGTAATTGGATTCCGCCAACACCGGCCGGGATCAGCGCCAACGCCGCGGCCGAACGAATGCTACGAAGAGGTGGGCTGCCATGGGCATTTTCACTCGCTTTCGCGACATTGTCGCCTCGAACCTGAACGCCATTCTCGACCGGGCCGAGGACCCTGAGAAAATGGTTCGTCTCATGATCCAGGAAATGGAAGACACGCTGGTGGAGGTCAAGGCTTCCTGCGCCGGGGTGATCGCCGAACAGAAAAAGCTCGAACGGGCGCTCGATCACGCCCGCTTCCTGGAGAAGGAATGGGCGTCCAAAGCCGAACTGGCGGTGGCGAAGGGCCGCGACGACCTGGCCCGCGGCGCCTTGGCCGAGAAGAGCCGCTTCGCCCGGCGCGCCGAGTCCCTGGGCAAGGAGATCGAACAGATCAAGGAGACGGTCCTCCACTTCCAGTCCGAGATCGCCCAGTTGGAGGCCAAGCTGAACGAGGCCCGCGACAAGCAGCGCACGATCCTCCAACGCCGCGCCGCCGCCATGGCCAGCCGCGAAGCGCAGGCGCGCATCCGCAAGGTCGACACCTCGGAGGCGTTCACCAAATTCGAGGCCTTCGAGCAGCGCGTCGACCGCATGGAGGCCGAAGCTGACCTGGTCAATTCGCTCCGGCCCAAGGACGCGCTGCGCGAGGAGTTTTCCGCCCTTGAACGCGCCGAGTCGATTGAGCGAGAATTGGAGGAGTTGAAGCAGCGTCTGGCGAGCGCGCCGCGGCAGGCGTAAGACCGACCCATGTTGCGATTCCTCCTCATCGACGTGCCGTTCTTCATTCTGTTCGTGGTGATCATCGTTCCGCTTCTCATCGGGGGGTTGCTGGTCGCGCTGGGCGCCGCCGCGACGCGCAGGGCGTTTTGGCGGCCGGATGAGATGGGCGAACGCGAGATGGAGACGTTGCGCGGGCTGGCGCTGGACATGCAGAGGTTGGAAAAACGGATCGAGAATCTGGAGGCGATCCTGCTGAATTCCACTCGCAGGCCGGGGCCATAAGTTCGTAGTGCGACCTTTAGGTCGTATAAGGGAATCCAGGATTGCGACCGGATTGTACGACCTGAAGGTCGCACTACGAACTCATCTATCGCAAAGAGGCGCCACGCAGATGCCCACCTCCGATTACTTCGCCGTCCTAGTCATGGCGGTAGTGTTGTTGGCATGCATCAGGCTGGTTCTGTCGATCGCGCGCATGAAATACGAGCATGACGCGCGACTGAAGACGAACGCCGCCCATCAGTTGGACGCCGACGAGGTGGAAACCCTGCGGCGCCTCGTCGAGAAGTTGAACCGCATGGAAGAGCGCATTCGCAATCTGGAGACCATCCTGATCGACGCCGAGTGGCGCTCGCGGATTTGAGTTCGTCGCGCGACCTGAAGGACTACAAACAGGGTGAATTCCATGATGAACTCTTTACGAAAGAAACACTGGCGGAGTTCAAGGTCCGCGCGCGTCCTGGGTCGCGGGCTTCCGTGGTTGGCGATTCTGGGAGGCCTCGGCTTTTTCTGCCTTTTCTCGATGCGGGTTTCGGTCTCGCACTTTCACGAGGTCAATGCCCCGCCCCGCGCCGCGGTGGCCGCTGCCGCCAAAGCCACGCCCCGATCGAAGAGCGAGCGTCAACCGCTCATGGCCGAGGCGGAAGGGCCCGAGGAAATCGCGACCCCGCCCGCGACAGCCAAAACGGGGACGCCGAAACCGAAGGCCAACGCTCGCGTTTCCCCGCCGCGCCGACCTCAACAGGAGTCATCGCACATGAGCGACGGATCCATATTCCTCTTG
The DNA here is from genome assembly GCA_026398515.1 of Candidatus Sumerlaeota bacterium. GTDB lineage: Bacteria > Sumerlaeota > Sumerlaeia > JAPLSS01 > JAPLSS01 > JAPLSS01. Next base: position 14,841 of record JAPLSS010000502.1, read on the forward strand.
GCCATGATGTCGATTCTTCTCGTCTTCTCGTTCCTTACCGGTGTTGTGCGGATGCACTATGACGCGCGGAAAAAGACCGCCGCCCAGACGCTGGACGGCGATGAAGTGGAAACCCTGCGACGCCTCGACGAGAAACTGAACCGCATGGAGGAGCGCATCCGCAATTTGGAGACGATCCTGATCGACGCCGAGCGGCGCTCGCGGGTGTGAAGTAGCGCTGGCTGTCTAGCCGGCAACCTGCTGGCGGGTGTCAGCGCAAAGGACGACATACCGGCTGGACAGCCGGCGCTACTCGACAGGCGGCGTTACTCGAAGAAAGGTGTCGAAATGTTCAATCCATATCGCACGCGAGGGTTCTACCGCAGCCGCCATGGCATCTTCCTGGGCGTATGCCGGGGATTGGCCGAACGGTTCGACCTGTCGCCGTGGGGCGTGCGGCTGCTGTTCGTCGCCCTGCAATTCACCGTCGTGCATTTGATGTTCCTGATCTACATCGTCCTGGCGCTGCTCATGAAGAGGGGGCCGGAGAGGTCGTGGAAGCGCTACGCGGCGTGGTAAGGCGTGAATCCGTCCGCCTCCCGCGCTTAACGGGCTGTTGTTCCCCAAAGGGGAACTATATGAATAGCCGTGGGCGCCAGCCCACGGAAAGGGATTGGAAAGGAACCAGACCCTGAAGGGGTCAAACAGCATTGCCGTGCGCCACGGTTCGACCCCGTCAGGGTCGGGATTCTCCGTGCGCCATTTCCGTGGGCTGGCGCCCACGGCTACTCACATTGTTCCCCTTCGGGGAACGAAGCGGATTTGTGATTGCACGTGCAGGACGGTGTTTTTCCGAGAATGCGCGCCTCGGCGCTTGTGTAACTTCCTTTAACGCTTCGGAGTCCAACCCCATGAGATATTTCGCCCATCCCCATCTCCACCGCAGCCGGCGCGACCGTGTATTCACCGGCCTGTGCGGGGGCATCGCGGAACGGTTCGACTTCTCGCCGCTCGGAACGCGGCTGCTGTGCCTGCTGTTGATCTTCCTGACTTGGCCCATCACATTGCCCGCTTACATCATCCTCAGCATCATGGTCCCGCTGGAGCCGCTCGGGGTCTCCTGGCCCGGAGAGGAAGGCGACGTGTTCGACCGCGGCCGCGTCTCCCGCGCCGAGATGCTGACGCGCCTCGAAGAGCAGTTCGATACCTTGGACAAACGCCTGCAGCGCATGGAATCCGTCGTCACCCGCCCGGGGTTTGACGTGGAGCAGGAATACCGCAATCTGCGGGAGCCGTGAGGGCAGGTCCTCGCGGCGCCCCGCCTTCCCGCCTCCGATCATCCACGACAGTCTACTTCGGCGCAATCGCTGCAATCTCCGGGGCCGCGCCCCCGGAGCCGACCGCCAACGCCGGCCTAACGCCTTCTTTGCCGCGCGCGGGTTGTTCTCCTTCCAGGGCGAGGCCCAAATTCGAACTTGACAGCGCGGGACGATTGTACTATTGTTCTAGTACAGAAGATCAAAAAGGCGCCGCGACTCCTGAGAGTTCGCCGTTCGGCTGCCGAAGGCCGGGCGTTTTTTTCGCGGGCGATTGAACTTTTTAGGCGTCCCCGCGTCCTATAGGAATAGGGAGAAGGCCCCGTGCTGGATTTTCATCCCCTTTGACATGGGGAGAAAGCTGTCCCGGCAGGAGGCAAGATTGACTTGCGTCGGCTTGTTTGTCGAGGCACAGGCTGTCTCACCGTCTCGTAGCCGCTCTCTCGCTTTTCACGGGTTTTCTTCCGCCGCCTCCGAATAAACCGGAAGGCGGGCGCGTATTCAGTTTCAATGGAGGTCGCAGGGAGATGAAGCATCTGTGGGCGCTCGTTCTGGTCATGCAGGTCGCGCTGGCAGCCCATGCCCAACAGGAGGAGACGGCGGCGCCGTGTCCCACGGAGCGGTCGCCGGCGCGCCGCGCCGAAGCGATTGCCGCTGATGTGCTGGCGCTTTCGAAACAAGTTCCGAAACATCCGGCCGCCGCACTTCCGGCTGCGCCGCAGGCCGGACCAAGCCGGTCGAAGTCGCAGGAAGCCGCGCCGACGCAGACGCTGAGCGACGATTTCAACGACGGCCTCATCGACACGGCGCTATGGTCGATCTCTGGGAACGTGACGGAGCAAGGCGGCGCGCTGCATCTCAGCTCGTCGAGCGGCGCCGGCGCCTACGCGGAGGCGAAGACCTCCCTGATGGGCGCGGATCAGGACGTCGAGGTCAGCGTGGACTACTCCAATCTGACCGGAATGGACCAGGGCGCCGCTTACCTATATATGCAGCAGGGCGGCTACCAGACCTACGGAGTCCTCTATCTCAGTGGCGTCGCGCCGGTCCAGGCCATGTTCCTCTTCCAGACACCCGTGGATTCCACGGCCCAGTGGATCAGCCTTTCCGGCTCCGCCGGCCGGCTCAAGATCGTCCATCACTACGCCACCGGCGTGGTCGAGGGCTTGGTCGACGAAGGCGCGGGGTGGGTCGCCGTGGGCAATTCCGGGAGTCTGCGGTTCGACACCGCCCAGTCGGTTCGCGTGGAAGTTGACGCATATAACCCTTCATCGACAACAACGGTTGCTTTTGACAACTTCTTCGCGCAGGGCGGTCAGTACGTCCCGCCACAGCTGGGCGACAAGGGCCTGTTCGAGGACTACACCTATTTCTACAACGCCGATCAGCGCGACGTGCGAATGGTCGTTCCGGCGAACTACGACCCCGGCCGCCCGATCGGCATTCTGTTTGGCTTCCATGGCTCGCTGGGCAGCACGCCGCAGCCCGATCCGTACCTGGAGTATCTGTTGTACTCCGGCTACGAAGCCCGGGCGGCGCGCGGCTATTTCATCACCGCCTCCATGTCCAATCGCAAGAAGACGGACGGCTGGTCCGGCGGCTGGACCAACAACGACCTGACCTCCGGGAATCGCGACGCCCAGGCGGTCCTGACCCTGTACAATACCCTCAAAGCGCATTACGCCATCGACGATGACCGCATCTTCATCACCGGCTTCTCGGCGGGCGCCAACTTCAGCCTGACCCTTCCGGTTTGCCTGCCGGATTTCGTCGCCGTCACCTCTCCCGGATGCCCTACGTTGGGGGCTCTGAACCTGCCGCCCGCCGGGGCGCGGCACGCCTGCATCGGCACGGGCGGCCTGACCGACACCTACAACACCGACACGAGCATGCGCAACGTTAGCAATTGGCACCGGACGAACGCCACCGACGCCGATTGCTACGTCTTCGACATGCCTCATTCGGGCGAGCCGGCGGACCCGACGGTGACGCCGCCGCGCCCCTGGGAGGACATCGCCCTGGACTACTTCCTCACGCATCCCCGCGGCTATGCCACGATCCACTATCCTCCGCCCTTCTACGCCGACGACTGCCAGGACGAATTCTCCGGTTCGGCGGGCGTGCCGAGCGCGGCGGACTGGCGCGTCGAATTGTTTGATGGCCCCGGGGTGATGTACGGCCCGGTCAAGACGGACGGCAGCCCGGGCGTCGGCGTCTACGGCTACAAGTTCCGCCAAGAGGACGGTTGGCTGCACAGCGAGCCGGTGGGGACAGGTCTGCAAGGCGGCATTTGCGCCGGGCGCTTCCTTCATCGCCCCTCCACGTGGGAGACCGCTTTTGTGGCTAACACGGTCGGCGCGGACCTGATCGTCTGGCCGGCGATCTTGCGCGACATGACCGGCCGATGCGTGGCGCTCCAGATGACCGGCGCGGGGTGGCAGTGGGTGGCCGCCGACACTCATCTGGCGCTGCGCAGCCAGCACGGGCCTTCGCTTCATACGCTGGCCCGCCTTCGGACTGCGCGGGACAAACGCGTCGGTGAAGTTTGATCGCGCGGTGATGGCCCATTTCGCCCCGGCGGCCGTCAGACCGGCGGTCTGGACGCGATACGAATGAGGGGAGCCGAAGGGGTGTGCATCCCGTAGTGTAGTTCCGCGCACGAATCCGGAAATACGGTGACGTTGATTTTCGCCCCTTCGGGGCGAAGGAAACGCTGACCAGAAAGCCGTGCCGCTCTTTCGAAAGACGGAATGGACGAGAAGCATCAGCCACCATACGGGATGCGCCCGGCCGGGCGGACCGACTGTGGAAGTCATTGACCCGGCTCCTTCTCCGCGCGAAAATCCGGTGAATCGGTTGCGCGGCGGACCTCGGCGAGCTCCGCCGAGGCGAAGGATGTGGGGCGATGGCTGTCAGTGCCTCCCAAGTGTTGAATTCAGCATTGAACACCCCCGCGACTCGGCGGATCTACCGCGTCGGGCCGCTCCATGCCGTTCGCGCGCCGATGCGCGAGATCATCCTGGCGCCGCCGCACGAGCCGGTGGTCGTCTACGACACGACCGGGCCGCTCGGCGATCCGGAATTCGCCGCTTCGCACGATCTTCGCGGACCCCTGCCGCCGTTGCGCGAGGAATGGATTCGCTCCCGCGGCGCGGGCCCGGTCACCCAGATGGCCTTGGCGCGCCGGGGCGAGATCACGCCCGAAATGGAATTCGTCGCCTTGCGCGAGGGGCTGGCCCCCGACTTCCTGCGCCGCGAAGTGGCCGCCGGACGCGCTATCATTCCCGCCAACGTCAACCATCCCGAATGCGAGCCGATGGCCATCGGGCGCAACTTCCTCGTCAAGATCAACGCCAACATCGGCAACTCGGCCGTGTTTGCCGGCAAAGGGGCGCCCTGCGGCGAGCGTCCGTGGATCGACGAGGAAGTCGAGAAGATGCGCTGGGCGGTCCACTGGGGCGCCGACACAGTGATGGACCTCTCGACCGGCCCCGACATCCACGAAACCCGGGAACGCATCCTGCGCGCCAGCCCGGTCCCCATCGGCGCCGTGCCCATTTACCAGGCGCTGGAGAAGGTCGGCGGCGTGGCCGAGGACCTGACGTTCGACGTCTTCCGCGAGACCCTGCTCGAGCAGGCGCGGCAGGGCGTCGACTACTTCACGATCCACGCCGGCGTCCTGCTGGCCCACATTCCGCTCGCCGAGAAGCGTCTGGCCGGCATCGTGTCGCGCGGCGGCTCGATCCTGGCCCGCTGGTGCCTGGCGCATCGCCGGGAGAATTTCCTCTACACGCATTTCCGCGAGATCTGCGAGGTCCTGCGCGCTTACGACGCCGTCTTCTCGCTCGGCGACGGGCTGCGGCCAGGGGCGCTCGCCGACGCCAACGACGAGGCGCAGTTCGCCGAACTGGACACGCTGGGCGAACTGACGCGCATCGCCTGGGAATACGGCGTGCAGACGATGATCGAGGGGCCGGGCCACGTGCCGCTTCACCTGATCCAGGAGAACGTCGAGCGCCAGCGCCGGGTGTGCGCCGACGCGCCGTTCTATACGCTCGGCCCGCTGGTGGTCGACGTCGGCGCCGGCTACGACCACGTCGCCTCGGCCATCGGCGGCGCCTGGATCGCGCTGCACGGGACGGCGATGCTGTGTTACGTGACGCCGAAGGAGCACCTCGGGCTGCCGAACCGCGAGGATGTCAAGCAGGGGGTGATCGCGCACAAGATCGCCGCCCACGCCGCCGACGTCGCGAAGGGCCATCCCCAGGCGATCGCGCGCGACCGGGCGATGAGCGCGGCGCGTTGCGAGTTCCGCTGGGAGGACCAGTTCAACCTGGCGTTCGATCCGGAGACGGCGCGCGCGTATCACGATGAATCGCTGCCCGGCGACGAAGCCAAGTCCGCGCCCTATTGCTCGATGTGCGGCCCGAAGTATTGCGCGATGCGGATGACGCAGGAAACGCGGGAGCGAGTATGAAGAGGGTTGCGAGTTTGCCGTTTCTAGTGAATCGATGGGACGCGACACGGATGAAGGACAAGAAGATGAGCTCTCAGAGGATGGTGAAGACGCTTGGCCGTTTCATTGTTGCGGATCCGCGGGTTTGCCACGGGCAACCCACGTTCCGGGGAACGCGGATCTTTGTGGCGGATGTGCTCGAACAAGTCGGCCGGGGGCTTGACTGGGAGGCGATTATCGAGGAGTGGGACGGGAGCATTACATCAGAAGCCATCGCAGAGGCCGTGCATCTGGCTTCGCAAGCGCTTCTCAAACATGCAGGCGAATTCGCCCTCGTCTCCACCGCGCCATGAACCTTTTGGACGAAAACATCATGGCCAGTCAGCGTGAACGCTTGCGCGCCTGGCGGATCCCGGTCCGGCAGATCGGCCACGACCTTGCGCACAAGGGTCTGCAAGACGCCGAGATTCTGCCATTCCTGCATCATTTGCAGCGCCCTACTTTCTTCACGCGCGATCTGGGGTTTTACGCGCGGGAAATCTGCCACGCACGATATGGGATTGTCTGCTTGGCGGCGGCCCCGGATGAGGCGGGCGTCTTTATCCGGCGTGTGTTGCGTCATCCTCGCCTGAACACGCAGGCGAAGCGCATGGGAACCGTGGCGCGGGCCTCCCGCAGAGGGGTGTCGCTGTGGCGGCTGCGCGCCGAGGTCGAGGAATTCCTGCTCTGGCAATCGTCAGGAGTCTAGGAAAGGCCGCGGATTTGCTCGAAGGTCGGGCATCCAAGATCCCTAAAGGAGACCAGTCATGAAAGAATCGACGTTCTGGAAGGTCATCGCGTTGGCCGCGGTTCTGGGGTTGTTCTATGTGGGATGGGGGCTGTCGAACCAGCGGCAACCGGCCGCGCCGTCGCTGGATTGGCTGACGACGCCCGCCTTCGCCGACGCGCCGAAGATCGACGAGTTCGAGGAGACCGGCCACACCTTCCTGCGCGTGTGGAACGACGACGGTGAAGGCAACCTGTTCTACCGCATCATCAAACTGCCCGGCATCACGGCCAACAGCCGCGACCTGCGTTCGACGGTTCTGCCCGAGCTGATCTCGGAAGTTGAGTTCTTCACCGACGGTCGGGCCCTGATCATCAAATCGCCGAAGTAGGCCGGCCTTGCCGAGGCGGGCTTTGGGCTGGTCCGACAGGCCGGGCGTCCCAGAAGCAGAGACCTGAAATGCGCAAGGCGCGCAAGACGACTGAACCCCCCCGCGTTGCCGCGCTTCCGCGGATCGGAAGCGACTGAAACATCCTGTCATGGAAGGCGCGAAACGTCGGGCTGATCACGACCGGGAGATCGCCGCGGAGCGGTTCTTTCTGGACGAGGAAGCGGCGCGGAAACACAGTCGTTGACGACGGCGGAATCATGGTTGGCGGAATCATGAAAGACAGCTTTTTGTCGTCATGATTCTGCCGTTCGTTTATCTATCGTCCTCTGATTTAGGCCCTTGATCGGCTTCCTGGCGAAACGGCATAGACCGGACCCTTGCGGGACAGGACGCTGTCCCGCCTTCCTGGCTTTCGGCGTCGCTCGCGGCGCCGCCGAATCCCCGCAAGAAAGTCATTGATCGCTCCGAGGGATTATTCGAGAGTTTGGCGTTTTGCGCCGCCGGGCAGGACGGAGCGGCTTCGAACCGTCACGCAACAGGACATGGGCCGTCGTGATCGTCACACAACGGAAGCGCGTCCCGTGGGTGTGGGTCTTCTTAATGGCCCTGCCGTATTTCTCCAACAGCCTCGTGGAGGGGGTCAGCGGGTCGGCGCTCACGTTCACGATGAAGAAGTTCATCTCGAACCCGGCGCTGATCACTTTTCTGGGGAGCATCAACGTCCTGTTCAACTTCATGGTCGGTCCGTTTGTCTCTTACACCAGCGACCGCAACTGGACGCGCTTTGGACGACGCAAGCCGTTCATCATCACGGGTTGGATCGGCCTGATTCTCTCGCTCATCGTCACTCCCCTGGCGCCGAACATCTGGCTCCTGGCTGTCGCGATTGTCTTCTATCAGTTCTTCCAGGATTTCGCCTTTTCCGGCCCGTACGATCCCTTGTACTATGAAACCGTCCCCTTGCCTCAGCGCGGACGCGGCCAGGCGCTCGTGGTATTGATGAACAACTGTGCAGGTTTGTTTTTCAACTACGTGCTCATCGGGCATTTTGACGAAGTCTACAATCTCCGGCTGAACCTGGGCGTTCTGCATGTGCCGGTGGCGCTCACCGGCGAGCAGATGATCTACCTGGTCGCCGCTTCCGTCGTGACCTTCATGGTCTTTCATATCGGCTGGAACGTCAAAGAGACGCCGGTCCAAAGTTCGGTGATCGGCGAGCGGTTCTCGATGCGCCGCTTCCTGAAGGGCGTGTTTGGCGAGAGGCAATGGATCGTCATCTACATCCTGATCTTCTCGCAGGTGGCGATGAACCAAGGCCTCAATCAGCTCGGTCCGCTCCTCATCACCGAGCAATTCGGCTACTCGAAACAGGCGCTGGGCGAGCTGGGCGCCATCACGACGCTCCTTCGGATCGTCGTGCTCATCCCCATCGCCGGCTATTTCGCCGACAAGATCGATCGCGTGCGGATGTTTCAGACGGTGCTGATCCTGTCGACTCTGCACCACATCATTTACTGGGGTTTTGTGCACTTTATCGCGCCGAAGCCGACGTTCTGGGCGATCGTGGCGTTCGATTGTCTCGGCTCGTTCGTCTCCGTCGCCGGGAACATCGCGGTCGGCCCGCTGTTCTTCGACTTCGTTCCCCGGGATCGGATGGGCACGGTGTACGCCGGCATGAGCTTTGTGCGCGGGCTCGTCAAGATCACGGTGATGAATGGAGTCGGAATCTGGATCACCTGGTATGCAAAGATGTTTCTTCCTGCCGGGCAGTACGACTACATGAGCGGCTTCCTCTATACCTTCCTGTTGGGTTGCATCGGCTGCGCGGCCAGTTTCTACTTCATTTCGCAGCGGAAGAAAGGCCGCATCATCGAATACGGACGCCTGGACCAGGAGAGGCCGACCCCCGGACCGGACGCGACGTGACCCCATCCGAGGAGAGTATGGAGTCCCTGCTGGTTTGCGCCATCCAGCAGAGGCGCTCGCGGAGTGGGCCGCCCAACCCTTTTCAGAACAGGATGACCGTCCCCAATGATTGTTACTCAACGGAAACGCGTTCCTTGGCTATGGGTCGTCCTGATGGCCGTGCCGTTTTTCTCCGACACCTTCGTGGAACAATGCACGTTGCAGGCGCTGCCGTTCACCCTGAAGAAGTTCATCTCCAACCCGGCGCTGATCACCTTCGTGGGCAGCTTCAACATCCTGTTCAACTTCCTGGTCGGGCCGTTCGTCGCCTACAAGAGCGACCGCATTTGGACGCGGTTCGGCCGGCGCAAGCCGTTCATCATCGGCGGGTGGATCGGCTTGGCGAGCGCGCTGGTCTTCACCCCCTTTGCGCCCAATTTCTGGGTTCTGGTGGTTGTGGTTGTTGTTTATCTGTTCTTCCAGGACCTGGCTTTTTCGGGGCCTTATAATCCGTTGTTCTACGAAGTGGTCCCGCTGCCGCAGCGCGGGCGCGCCGCGGCGTTCAACGTCTTCATGCAAAATATCGCCGGCTTGTTCTTCAGCGCCTTTTTCATCGGCCATTTCGACGAGGTCTTTCACCTGGGTTTGGGTCTGTCGTGGCTCCACGTTCCGGTCTCGGTGACCGGCGAGCAAGTCATCTACTTCACGGCCTCCGCGATCGTGGTGGGCATGCTTTTGCTCATTGGCCTGAACGTGAAAGAGACGGAGGTGGAAAGCCCGCTGCTCGGGGAACGGTTCTCCCTGCGGATTTTCCTCAAGAGCGTGTTCGGTGAGAAGCAATGGGTCCTCATTTACTTCCTCATTTTCTCGCAGATCGTCCTGAATCAGGGGCTCAACCAGCTGGGGCCCCTGCTGATCACCGAGCAATTCGGCTTCTCGAAACAGATGCTCGGCTACATGGGCTTCATCAGCGGCATGCTTCGCATCCTGGTGGCCATCCCCATCGCCGGCATCTTCGCCGACAAGGTCGACCGGGTGCGCATCTTCCAGGTGGTGCTCATCCTGGCGACCCTCCACCACATGATTTACTGGACGTTCATCCATTTCTTCGCGCCTCACCCGACGTTCTGGGTCGTCGTCGGCTTCGATATCGCGGGGACGTTCATCAACGCGACGGGGAACATCGCCGTCTGGCCCCTGTTCTTCGATTTCGTTCCGCGCGACCAGATGGGCACGGTGACCGCCGGCATGGGGTTCGTTCGCGGCATCGTCAAGATCGTGGTCATGAATTTCGTCGGCGTCTGGATCGCCTTATACTCCAAATTCCTGATGCCGCCGGGCACGTACGACTACATGAGCGGCTTCCTGTGCACCTCCCTGCTGGGCGTTCTCGGCTGCGCCGCCAGTTTCTATTTCATGGCCGAGCGAAAGAAGGGCCGCGTCGTGGAATACGGACGCCTGGAGCAGGAAGGCCCGTCGCCCAGCGCCGAGACGGAGTGACGGGACGGTCGTCACGGCTCAACAGGGCGGGCGCGGCCATGGGGGCTGTCGCCATGGCCGCGCAACAGCCCGGAACGCTGCCTCTCTGCGGGAGTGCCAACGAGACTGGACGGTTCGACACTCTCGGTCCGAGCTGCGGGCTTCTGGCGGGGCCGGCGGCGCGCCGATGGCGACCGTCGCCTAAACTCGCTCAACACAAACAGCGTCCGCATTGCGGCTGCCGGCATCTTCACCATTGCCTTGTCTTGCCGCCCGGCTTATTCTTCCTCGGTATTCACATGTAGGCGGGCCAACGGCGTCGAGGTTGCCGATCCTTCGATAGCGGCGGGGCGGCGATGCGCGCTCGTGTTCTGGTCGTTTGGGCGGCGATGGCGGCCTTTGTCGTCTGGGCGCGCCTTGGCGGCCTCATTCGTGTCGGCTTCGGGCAAGTCGCCTTTCAGTTCCCCCGTCGAAGCATCTACACTCTAGCGCTGAGTCCGACGATTCCGCTTCTCGCCGTCGCGTGGGTATTGTTGACGGCGGCGGCTTTCGCGCCCACGCTGCGGCGCGCTCTGGCGAAGGCGGCCGGCCGGGTATCGTCGCGCCTGCCGGCGGCGCTCCTGCTGTTCCTTCTGGGGTTGAGCGCGTGGGATGCGCGGGAACGATGGGGCTGCTGGTTCGCCGCGCCGCTGACGGCGGGGCTCCTCGCCGCCGCGGCGGCCTTCTCCCCGCGGCGCGTTCGGTTTCGCGTCGCCTGGAGAGTGAAGCGGGCCTCCCGATGGCTTCGCGCCTTCTCCGTCCGCGGCGGCGCTTGGCTGGTTGGGGCCGTGTCGCTGCCCGTCTTGTTGGCCATTCGCTTCTTGCTCTATCAGAACATCCCCTACACGGGCGACGGCGCCAGCGCCCTGTTTGAGGCGCATCTGATGGCCATGGGCCGCTTGAAACTGCCGTCGCCGGAATTCCCCGAGTTTTTCATGGGCACGGGGATCATCGTCGACAACGGGTGGTATTCCATGTATCCGCCGGGGCATTCGCTGCTCCTGGCGGCCGGCGTTTTTCTTCACGTTCCCTGGCTGGTCGGGGCGCTGTCGGGAGCGGCGACGGCGGCGCTGGTGTACAGCGTCGGCGCGCGCTGGTTCGGGAAACGGTGCGGCGCGCTGGCGGCGTTGCTGCTGATGACGTCGCCTCAGTGGCTGGCGATGTCGCCGTCGTGCATGAGCCATACGACCGCCAGCCTGTGGCTCGCCGTGGCTCTGGCCGCCCTGTGTTGGAGCGAAGGGGGCCATTCCACGCGTAATGGCGGGCTGGGCGGGCTGGCGATTGGATTGGCCTGCGCAACGCGCCCGGCGACGGGTTTGGCGGTGGGCGCGCCGCTGGCGGTCGCGTTTTGGGCCCGGCAGTGGAAACGCCCGAACGGGCGCCGGGCGATCCTGGCCGCCGCGCTGGCCCTCGCCGCCGTGGGAGTCCTGGGCCTGCTGTACAACTGGGGGACGACGGGCGATCCGTTCGAATTGGGGTATCGCCACGCAGGCGCGTATCCCCGGTTGGGATTCGGCGCGCCGAACGGACACACGCCGCTGAAAGGGCTGTTTCAGACGCTCAACAATCTGTGGGCGCTTTCGGCGTGGGGCGCGGGGACCTTTCCCGGCCTGTACGTTTTTCTCGCGCTGTGGTGGCTCCTCGGCCCCTTCGGCTGGCGCGAACGGACATTGGCCGCTTGCTGGGTGGCGCTGCCCTTTGTGTATTTCTTCTATTATTATCAGGATTACTGCATCGGGCCGCGTCTTCTGTATGAGAGCGGGCCGGCGGGGGCGCTGCTGGCGGCGCGCGGCGTCGAGGCGCTGTTTGCCCGGCTGGCCGCCGCCGCGCCCCCCGGCGCGCGCCATCGACTCGGCGCCCGGGCGTTCACCGCCTGCGCGGCGGCCTTGGCCATCGGCGCGATTCCTTCGGACCTGAACTGGCTAGACCGCATCAGCGGCATCCACGCCGGCAATGTGGCGCTCATGCAGGGATGTCGCCAGTTCGAGAGCGATCCGAAAGCGGTGGTGTTCATCTACGATTTTCGCCAGGCGATCACCGTGGCTGAGAACCTTCGGCATCCTGACGGCCCCCTGTTTCTCAAGGGGCAGGGGAAGACGCGGGATGGACAGTTTGTCGCCGCGCATCCCGACCGGCGCTATTGGCTGATTACCGGCGGTACGACCGTGTCGTACGAAGAGGCGCTGAAAGGCTCGCAAGAAGCGAATGCGACGGATTGACTCCGTCATTCGCCTTTCTTGCCTTCCGCTACCCATTGCCCCAGCGCCCAGAGGAGCGCGCTCAGGGCGAGCGACAATGCGCCGTACATCAGGCTGAAGGCGGCCACGTGGCTCGCCGGGCCGATGTGCAACCGGCTGTGCAGGCGGTGCGAAAGCAGATCGATCCCCGGCGCCGAGAGAAGAGTGGTCGCGCCGACCTCGCCCAGGACTAGCGCCAGGCACCCCGCCGCCGCCGCCGCGATCGTCGCGCTGAGGGCCGGCCCCAGGAGCCGCGTCTGGCGGATGCGGTCGGGAACCGCGGCTAGCCGCGCCGTTTCCAGGAACTCGCGCCCGAGCAGTCGGCGCGCCGCTAGAAACGCCAATAGCGCGAACGGCAGGAACCGCGCCGTCCACGCCAACACCCACGCCGCGCTCGTCCCGTAGACGGCGCCCTGAAAGAACGGCTGGTTCCAAAAACGGATGATCCCAATGCCTACGATGGCCGGAGCCACCGCGGCCGGGGCGACCGCGGCGCACACGGCAAACGCCCCTGTCCGCCGCCAGCGCGAGGCCATGTCGGCCAGCGCCCAGCCCAGCCCCAGGCAGATGGCCATTCCCGCCATGTACGGGAGCATCGTGTCGCGCAGCCCGTCCCAGACGTCGGGCGCCATGGCGCGCAACGCCTGCCGGTCGAGGCCCTGGCGGAAAAGCCCGACCATCGGCGCCGCGAACGCCGCCGCGACGAACGCGCCCCAAACCACCCACGGCGCCCGGCCCGGGACGTACAGCGCGCGCCAGCGCGTGGCCGAGCGGTCGGTCGGGCGCGCGGCCTGGATGCGGCGCCACGCGTAGAATCCCAAGGCCAGCGCGGGAAGGACGGGCAGGAACGCCAACGCTGCCGGCGCGCCAACGGAGAACGTCGCCTGGAAGCTCGCGTAGATCTCCAACGGCAAACTCGGATGGTTCAACGCGGCGGGGATTTCGAACTGCGATAGCGCTAGGGCGGCGATCGCCAGAAACGCCGCCCCCAGCGGACCGGCCAGGTGGGGCAGCTCGATGCGCAGGAGCCGGCGCCAAGAACGGACGCCGGACAAACGGGCCGCCTCGACGCCGGAGGCGTCCTGCCAGCGCCGCGCGGCCAACGCGAAGGCCGCGGCCAGCGGCGCGTAGGACAAGCCCATGGCCGCCGCGCAGCCGACGCTGGCCAGCCAAGCCGAGTGGAGGACCGGCCAGGCGGGAACGAACGAATCGGCCACGGCCTTCCATCCGACGCCGTAGACGGTCGGGGGCGTGGCCAGCGGCCCCAGGGCCAGCGCGGCCAGCCAGCGCCCGCGCCGGGGAATCCCCGCCAGCGCGAGCGCGGCCGCGGCTGAAATTGCGACGGCGCCCGCGCCCAAGGCGACCGCCGCCGTGCGGCCAAACAAGCGCCACGCCGACGGGTCGAGAAAGACGGCCGCCGCCCGCCGCCGCTCTTCCCCCGTTCGCAACAATTCCCCCGCCACCGTGAGCAGCGGCGCCAGGCTGATCACGGCCAGCGCCGCCAAGGCCAAGGAATAGAGAATTCGTCTAGGCATGCAGGAAAGCCTGCTAAGATCCCCGGGGCGCCGAGAGCCGCTTTCAGGAATCGCCGCGGAGACGCGGGGACGCAAAGGAAGACGGGAGGAGCCTCAGCGTCTCCGCGGCGTGATGTCCCCCGTCGGGCGGAATGGGTTCGTCTCCGGATCGTGCCAGACGAACAGCCGGTCGCGCAGTTCCTTGCGGACCTTCTGCAATCCGGGATCGGCGATCCGATTCACGTATTCGCCCGGGTCCGCCTCGTGGTCGTACAACTCATCCGTCGTGCCGTGATTGAAGATGTACTTGTACCGCCGCGTGCGGACCATATAGGAGCACACCGCGGCGCGCAGGTTGTATTCGCTGAACGCGGCCTCGGGGCCTTCGAGACCGGGATCGCGCGCCACGTCGGCGAAACTCCGGGCATCCATCCGCGCCGGGGCGCCGGGCATTTCCATCAGCGTGGTGTGCTTTGGCGGTTCAAGCCCCGTCAATTCCAGCAAGGTCGGGTACAAGCCGATCAACTCCGTCAGCGCGTCCGTGGTCTTCCTCTGCGGGATGAGCTTCGGATAACTCACAACCAGCGGCATGCGAACCGACGACTCGAACAGGCAGAACTTCTGATACATGCCGTGGTCGCCGTCCAGTTCGCCGTGGTCGGACGTGTAGACGAGGATCGTATCGTCGAGCAGCCCTGTTTCCTCCAGCGTGTCCAACACCTGCCCGATGCGCGTGTCGACGAAGGCGAGGTTGCCGCGATAGCCGGCGCGATGGGCCTTCAGGCGCTTCTCGCCCAGTTTTTGGAAACCCTGGCTCTTCTGCTGCAAGTGCGGCGGGTAGGTCGAAATATCGCCCACCGGCGGCAGCGTCATCCGGTCCACCGGGTAGCGCGCCGCCCACTCGCGCGGCGGAAAGAGCGGCGTGTGCGGTTTCATGAAGCTGGCGATCAGGAAGAACGGCTCGCCGCGGCGGGCGCGCAGGAACTTCGCCGTCTCGCGCGCGATGAACGAGTCGAGATGGTCTTCCGCGTCCAGCGCCGAGGCCACGTCGTCGAACGTGAACCGCTCGACGTTGCCGCGCCACGGCGACTTCCCGTCGATCCACAAGCCCGAAACATCGGGAAAGCCCGCGCCGTGGTCGTCCACCGTGTTGAAGAAGTTGGGCCCGATCGGGTTGTTGGCGATCTCGTTGGCGTAGTGTTGCTCCTTCGGCCCCAGATACATCAGCCAGTCGTTGATCGACAGGTAGTATTGAAAGCCGTGTTTGAACCCGTCGTTGAAGTGCATCTTGCCGATGAGGCCCGTCAAGTAGCCGTGGTCGGCGAAGTGGTGGGCCATCGTGCGATAGCGCCAGTCGAGCCGGTCGGTGTTGTTGATGGAGCCGGTGGTGTGGGAATACAGCCCGGTGAGCATGGCCATACGCGAGGCGACGCAGACGGGGTAGGGGCAGTAGGCGTGGGTGAAGCGCACCCCGCGGGCGGCGATGCGGTCGATGTTCGGCGTCGGCGCGTCGTCGCGGCCGGCGCAGGTCATCATGTCCCAGCGATGCTGGTCGGTCATGATGACGAGGACATTCGGACGGCCCGCGGCGGACGGCCGGATTTCACCAGGGGAGGAAGGCATGAAGGATCTCCTTGCCGGGGGCGACTCGCGATCCCGGCGCAACCGCGACAAGGAAGTGTAGGGGGAGCGCTCGACGGCGAGTCAATGGCAAATCGAGATTTCAAGCAGTCAAACGCAGGGGCGGCTGCTTCGCCCCTGCCCGTTTTGCGGACATCATGCGCATCGGCGCGCTTGTCTCAATAGAAAACCCGGGGAATGATGAACTGCCGCTGGTTCAGGATGACGCCCTGCACGGGACAGCCGTTGCTCTGCAGATCCGTCAACGCCCGCTTGACCACCTCGCGCTGCGTCGAATGGGCGCGCACCACGACGTAGAAATCGTCGATCTCCGACACCCCGCGGTAGACGTGAATGTTGACCAGCACGGGCGAGCAATCCACTACGATCAGGTCGAACCGCGTCTTGAGTTCCGAGAGCAACTGTGGAAGGCGCGTCGACACCTGCAGCGGCGCCGAGGCGATGGAATTCAGATTAAAGGGAATCAACGCCACCGAGGGGCCGATTTGCGTCTCGTGCAGGATCTCCTCGACGCTGACGTTGCCCATCACGTAGTCCGTCAGTCCGGGATGGCCGGTCTGCTCCAGCAGCCGGTTCAGCTCCGGATTGTCGTAGTTGGCGTCGACCAGGCAAATCCGATAGCGTTCGCCGTTCTCCATGGCGATGCGCCGGACGAGGTTGAGCACGATGGTCGTGGTCCCCTCGCGGCGAGTCGAGGACACGAACGCCACCGCCAGCCCCACACCCGCCGGCGCCTTCTCCGCGCGGCGCCGATAGATCCGCGTCAGCAGCGCATCGAGCTCCGATTCGATGTTGACGACGCCCGGGCTCATGGGTCCGTCCTCTGCTTGGAGATCGCGGCGATCACGGGAATCTCCAGGCGCCGTTCCGCGTCATACACCGTCTTGATCGAGTGGTCCCAACTATCCACCAGGAACGCCATCCCGAACGCCAGCGCCAGGCCCAACACGAGTCCCAGCGCCATGTTCAGCTTCTTGTTGGGCCGCGTCGGCGCGATCGGCGCCAGCGCCGGGTCCAGCACGCGGATGTTGGCCTGGTCCTCGGGACGCAGGTTCGTGGCCAGGCGCGCCCGCTCGTGTTCGTCGATGCGCGTCCGGTAGATCTGATCGGCCACCGCCACCGCCCGCGTGAGCGCGCTGTATTGGTACTTTTGCTCGGCGAGGCGCTTCAGCCTCTCCTGGTACGTGCCGATTTCCTTCTTCAGCGAGTCGCGCTCCTCGACGGTGGCCACCCGCTTGGTCTCCCGCGCCGCCAGGTCCTGCTCCAGGAGATCGGCCACGATGGTCAGCGCCTCTTTGATCTGATCGCGCACATCCTGCAGCGGGCGGTACTCCTCCGTGAACTTCGATTGCAGCGACATCAATTGCAGGCGCAGCTCGTTGAGCCGGTTCATGGACGTCGTCAGCGAGGGGTTCTCGATCGCCGCGTCCGGAGGCAGGAACAGCTTGCGACTCAGGTCGCGTTCGTCGGTTTCGGTAAGATTCTCGGGGTGTTGGACCAGTTCGCGGACGTACTCCTGGCGCTTGATCAGCTCGTTGAGCACCCGCTCCTGGCGCGCGATGTCGGCGTCCAGCCGGCCCACCTGCGCCTCGAACTCCGTCAGCTGCGCATAGACGCGCACGCCGCCCTTCTCGTCGTTGAGAATCTCGGCCAGGTCGCGGCTGTTGGCCTCCTCGTATTGCCGCAACGCCTCTTCGGCCTTTTGCAGGTCGGCGCGGGCTTGTTCCGCCTGGGTGTTGAGGAACTGGCTCTGGGACGAGGCGTCGCTGCGCTCCATCTCCCAATAGCGCTGGATGTACTGGTCGGCCACGGTGTTGGCCAGCAGCGCGGCCAGGTCCGGTCGGTTGAAGTTCGCGGCGATGTTGATGATATAGCTATCGCCGATGTCCGACGCGCCCAGAAGCCCTCCGGTCGCCCCGGAACGCGAGTACACCGCCAGCATCGCTTGAAGCGCCGCCACCTGTTCGCGGTCGCTCGCCTGGCCGAAGCGCTTCTCGAACACCTCCTTGAACGCCGGGGAGTCGGCTTTCAGGCGCTCCAGAACGCGTCCGGCCACAGTGGCCGAGATGATGATCTCCTTCTGGGTCTCCAGGAAG
>JAPLSS010000924.1 GCA_026398515.1 Candidatus Sumerlaeota bacterium
GCGTCGACGCGGGTCAGTTCGATTCGCCCGTCGCGCAGCGCGGCCTCGGCGGTCAGTTCATCGAAGCGCGGCGATTCGAATTCCGGGACGCCGAGCGCGCGTCCCAATTCGCGGAACGGCGCCAAGCCGCGCGCTTCGCCGATCTGGACAGCGCCGCCGCCCGCCCGCTCGTGCGCTTCCAGGCCCTGCCGTCGAAGACCACCCTCGAATCGCCAAACAACAACTGAGTTCGGAGCGACGCGTTTAGGCGTTTTGAGTTTGTAGCGGCGCTTTCAGGCGTTCCAGGCGCCCAACGGCATTGCCGCCGAGACGCGAAGACGCAGAGGGCAATCTGGCGCGTCTCCGCGTCTCCGCGGCAGAGCGTTTGCCAAACCGACGGTTGATTGGGGAAAGGCGGATAGAACTCATCGTCAGGATAATGGAGTCAGGATAATGACGAGGCGGCAGAAGCCTTCATTATCCTGACCCCATCATCCTGACTTTGTCTCTTTCTCGCCTACTCCTCCCGCGGGACGAGCTTGTGGTAATCCTGGATGGGCAGGATGGTCGGAGAGCCGCGCTTCATCGCCGCGATGCCGTCGACGACGGCCTTCGCGGCGGCCACGGTGGTGAACAGCGGGATGCCCCGCTGGATGGCGTTGGAGCGGATGGCGTCCTCGTCATACTTCGACTTCTCGCCGACGAACGTGTTGATCACCATCTGGATCGAGCGGTTGATCATGAAGTCGACCACGTTGGGCCGGCCTTCGTTCACCTTGAAGATCATCAATGACGAAATGCCGTGGTCGCGCAGGAATCGCGACGTGCCTTGCGTGGCGTAGAGGTGGAAGCCCATCTCGGCCAGTTTCTCCGCCACCGGCAGAAACGCCGGTTTGTCGTGGTCGTTGACGCTGATGAACACCCCGCCCTCGAGCGGCAGCGCCGACCCCGCCCCGGCCTGCGATTTGGCGAACGCCTGCCCCAGATCGAAGTCGATGCCCATGACCTCGCCCGTCGAGCGCATTTCCGGACCGAGG
Source organism: Candidatus Sumerlaeota bacterium (assembly GCA_026398515.1). Classification (GTDB taxonomy): domain Bacteria; phylum Sumerlaeota; class Sumerlaeia; order JAPLSS01; family JAPLSS01; genus JAPLSS01. The sequence continues at coordinate 1,017 of JAPLSS010000924.1, forward strand.
ACGACGCGACATTCGGGGAACTTGGCGAATGGCAGGACGGCCTCTTTGACGCAATAATAGGGGATCTTCGGCTCGCGGGTGAATTTCAACTCCTTGAGCGTCTTGCCGACCATGATTTGCGCGGCCAGTTTGGCGATCGGCCGCCCGATGCTCTTCGACACGAAGGGCACGGTGCGGCTGGCGCGGGGGTTGACCTCCAGGACGAACACCTTGCCGTTCTGCACGGCGTACTGGATGTTCATCAGCCCCATGACGCTGAGCGCCTTGCCCAGCGTGTGCGTGTAGCCGCGAATCGTCTCCAGAGTCTCGGGCTTGAGCGAATGGGACGGGATGACGCACGCGCTATCCCCCGAGTGGATGCCCGCCTCTTCGACGTGCTCCATGACGGCGGCGATGACGATGCGCTCTCCGTCGCCCAGCGCGTCCACGTCGATCTCAATGGCGCCATCGAGAAACTGGTCGATGAGCACCGGGTGCCCGGGCGAGACGCGGATGGCCTCGGCGAACAGGCGCTCCAGTTTCTCCCCGAACTGTACTATGACGCCGTCCGGCTGTTCGAGGTCCAGAATGGCCAGCACGTCTTCGGCGGTCACCGGTTCAAAATACAGTTTGTCCGCCGTATCGTAATCGGTCGAGACGGTCTCGGGGTTGGAGTTGACCATGATCGTCTCGAAGCCGAGATCGCGCAGGGCCATGACGGCGTGGACGCAGCAATAGTCGAACTCGATGCCCTGGCCGATGCGGTTGGGGCCGCCGCCGAGGATGACGATCTTCTTGTGCGGCGAGCGGACGCTTTCATTGGCCCAGGGATAGGGGGCCGCGTCGTAGGTCGAGTAGTAATAGGGGGTGAAGGCTTCGAATTCGCCGGCGCACGTGTCGACACACTTGAAGACTGGGGACAGGCCCAACTGCTTTCGCAGACGGCGCACGTGGCTTTCGGCGACGGTCTTCGCGCCGCCGGCGGCTTTCGTGGCCAGGAACGCCAGCTGCTGATCGCTGAAGCCCATGGCTTTGGCGCGGCGGATCAGGGCGGTCAGTCGCGAGGCGTCGACGGTCTGCATAATCAATCCAGAATCCCGCTGCCTTCTTTCCCAGACCGCCGCGCCCGCGTCAACTGGAGTTTCGAGCGAATCGCTGAACCGGCGTTCCCCAATGCGCTTGACGTGGCGTGGGGCGCAGCTACACTCGACATGGTTCATCATGATTGGGAGCGTTGGGACATGGCTTCACCGATCCGCACGGAAAACGAGCCGAGCCGCGCCCGGCTGGCTTACAGGCGCCGGCGCCGCTATTATCGCGGGCATCCGATCGACGACCGCTCGCGCAAGGAGGCCGCCGCGGCGCCGGCCCTCGCGCGCCTGACGCACGAGCGCGACCTGCTGCGGGAGGCGCTGTTGCGCTCCCGCGCCGATTTCGACAATTCCCGCAAGCGGCTCGATCGCGAGCGCGAGGAGATTTCGCGGCGCGCCGGCGAGGAGTTGGTCGTCGGCATTCTGCCGGTGCTCGACAACTTTCAGCGCGCGCTCCAGGCGTGCCGGAACGCCAGCGACGCCGGCGCGTTGGCGCGCGGCGTGGAGATGATTCTCGAACAGATGAAGGCCGTCCTCGCGCAACGCGGATTGGAGCCGATCGAGGCCCTCGGCCAGACGTTCGACCCGCATCTGCACGAAGCCGCCGGCGTCGAGACGCGCAAGGACAAGAAGGAAAACGAGATCGTCGAAGTGCTGCAGGATGGCTTTCGCTACAATGGCCGCTTGGTGCGCCCGGCCATGGTGCGCGTGGCGCGGAGACCGGCGAAGGAGTAACAAAGACAGAATCTCACGCAGAGGCGCGGAGGGAATCCTTATCTCCGCGCCTCTGCGTGAAATTCTCACCCAATCGGCGCGGCCCTTCGCCGATCTCTCATTCCCCCAGTCCCGCCTCCAGAAATCGCCGAAACTTCCCCACCCGCCGCAGCAACGGCTCGATCTCCGGCTTGGGAAAGACGCCCGTCTCCATGAGCCGGCAGTTGGTGCAGTAGATGCCGGTGAAGTCGAGGAAGAGCGGCTTATTCTCCTTACGCGCCGCTTCGAGAGCGCTTGTGTAGTCTTCAAACCAATCCAGAGTGTCCATGACAGACTTCGCTGTTTTCGAGGCGGACGGCCCGGAAGCCGTATCCAGGGAAAGCGATGCGACGGCGTACGGGGGCGGCGGCAGGTACGACTCGATCGTGCTGTTGATCGGCAGGCCGAAGAGGCCGCGGCTCAGGTAGAGCGAAAACGCCAGGAAGCCCAAAGCGATCGTCAGGCGCGCCGGGCCGAGGGCGGGCGCGGACTCCTCGTGCGCCAGGCGGAACACGCCAAGCAAATACAGCCCGACCGCGCCAGCCGTCGCCGTCCACACCGCCAGCAGCAGCGGGCGCGTGAAAATGCCCCAGGACCAGTAAAGGTCGACGTTGCTCAGGAATTTGAACGCGAAGGCGAACTCCAGCAGGCCCATCACCACCTTGACCGAGGCCAGCCATCCGCCGCTCCGGGGCAGGCGGGACAGGAATTGCGGAAAGAGCGCCAGGAAGAAGAAGGGCAGCGAAAACGCGGCGGCGAAGAAGAGCATGCCGATGGCCGGCCACAGCCAATCGCCCTGCGACGCCATGACCAGCACGAACCCGACGAACCCCACCGTGCAGGTGAACGACGTGACGGTGAAGACGAACCCCATGATCAGGATGCCCAGCGGCCCCTGCCCCGACCGGCCTGCCAGGCCCGCCTTCGACAGCCAGTCGACCGGAACGCGGATCTCGAACGCGCCAAAGAGCGAGAAGGCGAAGACGAGGAACAGCGCGGCGATAAAGAGATTGACCCACGGGTTCGCCGCGAAGCGATTGGCCCCCGTCGCGCCGAACACAATGGATAGCAGGAGCCCCAGAACCAGGAACGACCCGATGATGGAAAGCGAGTAGAGGAGCGCCTGCCACACCGCGCGCCAACTCGTGCGCCCCGACCGCTTGGTGAAAAAGGACACGGTGATCGGCGCCATGGGGAACACGCACGGCGTCAACAAGGCGCCAAACCCGGCGGCAAGAGCGGCGAGGATGAACGCGCCCAGGCCCGACGAGCGCGCCGCCCGTGGAGCGATGTTCGAGAGCGGACCCTTCATCGGCGCCGAGGCCGGGGCGACGGCGGCCGCGGACAAGGCGACGGGCGAAGAAGTCGGTTTCAAGGCTGACGCGCCGACAGCGCCCGGCAGGATGGTCAGCTCCGCGCTCAATGGGGAATCCTTCGGCGGCAGGCACGTGTTGGAGTTGCAGAGCATCGCCTCTGCGATTCCGCTTACGTGAACCGTTCCCGGCGCCGCCGTTGGATTCACGCGATAGGCGCGCTCGAACGCCACCGTGCCGGAGAGCGACTCGACGTCCATCTGGAACGCCGAGTCGAATTCGCGATGCGGCGCGGGGCCTTGGAAGTCGCCCTGCGGTTGAAGCAAAGGATTGTCGTCGATCTTGAACGACGTCGGTTTCGGTCCGCCCGGCCCCTGGGTCGGCGCGTAGGTGTGCCATCCCGGCTCGATCACGGCTTCGACTCGCAGCCGGGTTTCGGCGCCGGGCGCGGCCTGCGCGGGATCGAACCGCGCCGACCAGCGGATGGCGGCGTTTTCGTCGGCGGCGCCAGCCGGGAACGCAAGCGCCGAGGATGCGCCCGCAAGCACGATCGCAACGACAGCACGGTGTGGGAGGCATCTTGACATGGGAGCGTTTCCTGCCCTCTGCGGGGTTTGCAGGATACGGAGTTGGGGCGCTTCAGCGCCACTTCTCATTCACCCCGCGATTCATCGCGGGGTCCGGGCGCCTGTTCCGCCCCTCTCGAACCGTTTCAACGGTTTTCTTACCTTTCCGCGGAGCGCCGCCCGGTGAAGGAAACCGTTGAAACGGTTTGCCGGGAAGCGCCGCGCCGTAAAGCCCCTCGATGAATCGAGGGGTGAATGAAAAGGGCCCGCGGGTCCCGCCATGGTCGTGCTGTCTCCGCGAGATGACGACGAAAAGAGCGCTCCAGCTTACTTGACCCTGCTCGGCCTTCCTCGCGGCTTCCGCCCTCGCGGGGTGCGCAGGCTGGAAAGCCTACGCCACTTCGGAAGCGAATCGCAAGTCGCGGGCCAAGCCGCAAACGACGAGGCACGACGTCCTTGTTTGACATCTTTTCCCATCTCGTTTATCTATCGCAGTGGTGCATTCGCGTCGCGCACTGGCCGAGCGAGTTTGGGGTCTGCGTTGTTGCGCTATGGGACGAAGGCCCGTAGGGGGAGGGATCATTCGTTGAAAGAGCGCCTGCCGGCGAAAACCGCGTTGCCCATCTTCGCCACGTTCTTCTTCTTCTCCGGCGCGGCGGGATTGGTGTACGAAGTCCTCTGGATGCGCCAGTTCGGCCGCGTCATGGGCAACACCACCGTCTCGTTGTCGGCCGTGTTGACGGCGTTCATGGGCGGGTTGGCCATCGGCTCGTGGATCGGCGGGCGGATCGCGGACCGCCGCCACGATCACCTGCGCCTGTATGGGTTGCTGGAAGTGGCGATCGGTCTGTACGCCCTGAGCATCCCAACCCTCATTGTTTCGATCAAACCCATTTTGGCCGCGCTCTACCGGCCCGGGCCGGGCACGGCCGCCTTCGCCCTGCTGCCCTACGTGCGGTTCGTCCTGGCGCTGGCGATCATGGTCGTCCCCACGATCTTCATGGGCGCCACGCTGCCGCTGCTGATCAAGTATTTCACGGCGCGCAGCGAAGAGGTCGGCGCGCGCGTGGGCTTGATTTACGGCATCAACACCGTGGGCGCGATGGCCGGGGCGTTTCTCGCCGGCTTCTTCCTGATTCCCGGTCTGGGCATGCGGCTGACCAA
>JAPLSS010000921.1 GCA_026398515.1 Candidatus Sumerlaeota bacterium
GCGTGTCCGTGGGCTGGCGCCCACGGCTATTCATGTGGCTTCCCCTTCGGGGAACAAACCAAGGAGGCGGATCGATGAACGGCTCGCGCGGCAGACAGCGGCGCCCCGTCTGGCTGTTGGCGCTTCTCTGTCTTCTCCTCCCGTTTCCCGCGTCCGGCGCGACGACCCGATACGTCGACGTGGCAACGAGCGCCTCCGGCGACGGGCTGTCGTGGCAGACAGCGAAGAAGACAATCCAGGAAGCCGTGGACGCCGCCTCGCCGGGAGACGAGATCTGGGTGGCGGAGGGGGATTATCTGGAGCAAGTGACTTTGGGGGCCGATCTGTCACTGTACGGCGGGTTTTCGAGGACCGAGACCGATGTCGGCCAACGGGACCTTGCGCGTCACTCGACCAGGGTTGTGGGACCCGGCGGAGGGAGCAATTTTGATCTGATGATTCCCGGCGCGGACTTGGTTCTCGACGGGTTCGCTTCAGAACATGGCACCTGGGGTCTTAGGGCGAGCGGCCGCTCGGGAAAGTATTCTATAAGGAACTGCCGCTTTTCCCACAACGTATTTGGATGTGTTCTTTATGGAACTGTTCATGAACGCCCCTCTTGTGAGGTCGTGAATAGCGAGTTTACGCAAAATACCCCTTCTGGGTTATACGGCCAGAACCTTGACGGCTGCACTATCCACAACTGCACCTTCGACGGTAACATCTCTACTAGTGATTTTGGCACCCTTTACTTGTACGGGTGTGCCCAAGGCACGGTTTCCGGCTGCATAATACGCAACAACGTGTTGCGGTCGACTACATCCGGTTATGGAGCGGGCATTCAGATCGGAGGCGGCGCAGTCACGGTCGATGGATGTGTTATTACAGGCAACATAGCTGAGTCAATGGGCGTTGTCCGGTCACACGGATACGGTGGCGGCATTTACTTCCTCTCCCGTGGCGCCGTGACGAACTGTGTAATTGCAAACAACAGCGGCGACCGCGGCGGCGGCGTCTGTTTGTTCGGCGGCGCGGTGACGAACTGTGTAATTGCAAACAACCGCGCAGACTATGGCGCCGGCGTCTATTGCCTGAGCGGATCGGAGCAATCGCCGCTGCCCGTAACCAACTGCGCCATCGTCGGAAACGCCGCGGGCAGCGACGGGGGTGGAGTTTACTGCGAAGCGGCGGTTATTTACTATCCCCATTACCCGCCAGTGTATGTGCCGTCCTATGCCAGCGTCACAAACTGTCTCTTCAGCAATAATACGCCGAACGTCATCGAATCTGACGGCTGGTCGCACGTGACGCAAATGAATAACCTCGTGGGCGGCGATCCGGGGTTTGTCAATGCGGCGGCGGGGAATTATCATCTGCTGCCCAATTCTGCCGCCATTGACCGCGGGACGACCGTGCCGCTGACCGCGGATTACGACGGCGCGCCGCGGCCGGTCGACATCCCCGGCGTCGGCGCCGACCACACGGGCGCAGAATTCGACATCGGCGCGTATGAATACCAATTCGTCGCGCCCCCCGTGCCTCCTTCGCTCTCGGGCGCGGTGGATGCCGGCGGCGGCGAGGTCGGCCTGACCTGGACGGACGACAACGGAACGACGCCCGCCCAGTACCTGGCGTTCGCCTACGACGTCTACGCCGCCCAGTTCACGCCGCGCGGGTCGGTTGGGACGATGTGGTATCCGTTTCTCCCGCCTGCGCATTCGGGCCCGATGGCCGTGGCGCAAACCGGCGCCTACTTCGCCTGGATCTCCGACCAGTGGTGGGACGGGACGTGGCTGCCGTGTCTGAATCCCGCCGCCCTGATCGTCTATAGCGGCATTCCCCACGCCCCGACCGGCCTCTCCGTCGAAGATCGCGGCGGCGGGGTGTGGCGCCTTCACTGGAATCCTGAGATTTACGGGACGTGGCTCGACCAGATCATCGTCTATCAGAACGGCGTCGGCTGGATCGCGCCGACCGACGGCCCATCGAGCGCCTACCCGCAGTTCGCGCCCTGGACCTTCCTCGACTATGGCGGACTGGCCTACGATTCCTCCAAAGCAGATTTTTTCGCGGGCTGGGCCGACTTCACCCTCCCCCCCGGCGGCTTGTGCGTCTTCTTCCT
>JAPLSS010000586.1 GCA_026398515.1 Candidatus Sumerlaeota bacterium
GCTCCCGTCGTCGGAGGCGTCGCTGGCCGCAACCACCTCCCGGCGGTCGGCGGGATAGTCCAGCGCAAGGCAATTCTCCAACTTCTCCGCCAGGACCGCGGCTTCGTTATAAACTGAAAAGACGATGGAGACCTTGGGCAACTCGTCGTTGGGCGAAAAGCGCGAGGGCGCCACGCGCCGCCGGGCAAAGCCCAGAAGCCACAGCGACGCCGGATAGCCCGCATACGCGTGAAGCAACAACACCGCGCACAACAGCAGGAGAAGAAGTGGAATCATGATCGGCACGACCGACGGTCGAGACCTGAGAATATGGTCACGGATTTGCCGTATTCCCCGAAGGGGAATTCTATGAATAGCCGTCAACCACGAGCGCTTACCCCGAATTTCTCGCCAACCGCAAAACACCCCGTGGTGAGAAATCCGGGGAAGCGCCTTTCATCGCGCGATCGTTGTCATTCCTTCCCGGCGGCCCCGACGGGTCGCGAAACGGGCCCTTTCTGCATCATCTCCCACGACCGCAGAAACGGTCCGCCGATTTCGGAAGGGGGGAAAGAACCCGATAAGTTCCACCTCCACCTCAACGCATTGCCCGAATCAACCGCTCTCAGATCTTTCAACCCCCCGGGTGAATTCACCCACGATTCCCCATCGACGGTCAACGAACGCAACCTCGAAGCGTCGATCTCCGAGCGCGCCCCGTCATCGGCATCGGAAAGCGCCCATAGGTCCGCGTCCACCTCCGCCGTCCGGCCCATCCATTTCACTTTGCCCGATGGCCCGGCGCCCAGCAAGACCCTTCTCCCTGCGCAGCGCGCCTCAAGCCGTGGCGGCAACTCCTGCACCCGCTTGACCGAAAGCTCCGAATCGCCGACTGCCATCAACGCCGTGAAGGACGCCTCCACGCCGGTTTGCCTGGCCGAGACCGCCGCCCCCTCGGCCGGCGTCTTGTCGTCGCCCCATTTCGCCGGCGCGGCGCTCAGCGCCACGTCCTCCAGGAACGCTCCCGCCAGGGCCGCCTTTCCCCGGCGCCACGAGAACGCCCCATCATCGCCGATGCGCGGATGCGGGTCCGGCGAATGAAGCAGCCATTCGGCCTCGAACCGCTTGTCCGGCGGCGCGAGGGGAACAACGGCCAGCTGGGGTTGGCTCGTGGCGCGCCGCACGCGGTCGCCTACCACAATAAACGAGTCGTCCACCAACCAGACGGTCCGTTCGATATCGCAGGACGCGTACGACGCGCGCATGACGGGCCCCGGGCCGCCGCGACGCAAATCCGTCGGCGTCGCGGCTTTGGTCGTGCGATCCAGTTGCACATAGCCCTGATACGGTCCCTGACCGTCGATCAGGATCAGATTGTGCGCGCGCGGCGTGTTGTAATACGACGCGTAGGCCGGATCATCATAATCGACCGGGCAGCCGCCTTCGACCACCAGCGGCTCGCCTTTCGCCCACACCAGGATCGATGTGGCGTCGGGATGGCGGTGGCCGGCAGGATCGCGTCCGACCCACAACGGGCTGGAGCCTTGCAGGATGACCTCCGTCTGCGTCGGCGTCCAATCGGAGCGCAGGATCGCCATGCCGCCCTTCGTCAACGTGCAGTCAGACCGGGCGAAGATGGTCCCCGGCGGATAGCCGAAGAGAGGCGTGCCGGTCAGAGTCGGATCGAAATACAGGATGCTGATCTCCAGCGCGGCGGGACGGCGCGAGTAGTTGTGGCCGTAATACCAATGCCGGACATACCCCAGCGCCATGTCGTGAACAAGCCACAGGCTGCCCGCCATCTGCGTGTCAATATGCGTGTAGCCGTACGCGTCGCCCAACGGCGGCATCTCGCCGTTGGGCAGCATCGCCTGGATATGCCATCTCCCCCAAGCGCTCATGCGCTGGGTCATAAGCAGGTCCAGTCCCAGGGTCCGCCGCAGCGCCAAGGCGAATTCGACGGTTTCCATCCATTGCCACCGGCTGTACGTGGGGCCTTCGCCAAACACGCCGTCGGGGGAAATCTGTGCGCTGCCGTCGGGCGTCGCCGGCCTCGGCCCGACGAAGCGCCGCAACGGATTCTCGCCCACGCGCTCCGGCGGAATGGAGACCACCCGCTCGCCGCCGGTGAGCGAACCCATCTCCTCCATCCCCCGGCGCAGCCACCCAGCCATCTCCCTCGGGTCGGCGCCCAGCCGAGGGAGTTCCAGCGCCAGCATCGCCAGCGCCCACGACACGGAGAACCGCCAGTTGTTCGCCGGAATCAGGGTGGACGATTGGCGGTAGAGCTCCTCCCCCGCCGCCAGCAGCGTCTTGAGCGCCGCGCCGCGCAACGCCTCACTCAATCTGATCCGTTCCTGCAACAAGTCGAGCGCCTGAACGTATTGAACCACCGCCTCGCTCTCGTCGAGCCATGGCTTGCTCGCGCGCGACCATCCGCCGCGGCCCATCGCCTTCAGGCCCTCCAGGGCCTTGGCCAGGTGTTCCGGCTTCCTGTCGATTCGCCAGACGAATGCGCAGGCGCGCGTGTAAAGCGCGCGCTCTGGCTCGGCGCAGCCTACGGCCAGATCCGTGGCCAGCGCCTTGTCGGCGAAGACCTTGTTCTCCTCCGACCACCATTCGGCCATCGGCTGAGCCGAGATGCGCCGGCGCGCCTGGTCGAAATCCTCGGGGCCGGCCATCAGCCCGGGCTGGGCCGGCGCGCCGAGGCTCTCCGGCAATCGGTCCAGCAACGCTTTCCAGTCGGAATCCACCGCCGCCGCCATTCGGGGAATCAACGCCGCGGCAATCATGGCAGCGGCGCAAAGAGCCAACGGCAGCCAAGACGAGCGGGACAAGACGACGCGGAAAGCGGCCATGGGTGCATCTCCTCGACTCAGGCCCTCATTCCTGCCGGCCGCGGGCCAGCAGGATGCGATAGTGAGCATCCAACTCCGCGCCGACGGTCTCGAGGGCGTAGCGGCTCTCGGCCCGCCGCCGGGCGCCGCGGCCCAGTCGCTCGGCCAGCGTCTTGTCGTTGAGGAGCCGCAGGATCGCTTCGGCCAGCGCCGCCGGCTCATCCGGCGGAACCAACAGGCCGCTCTCGCCGTCCGCGATCGCTTCGGCCATGCCGCCGACGCGCGCGGCCACGATGGGCTTTCCCAATGCCATGGCCTCGATCAGCGCGTTCGGCATGCCTTCCGTGCGCGAAGGAAAAGCGACGACGTCGAAGGCGGCCAGCGTCGCCAGCGGCTGATCGGTTTCGCCCGCCAGGATCGCCGGCGGCTCCAAGGGCAGACGCATCGCCATGGCGGCCAGCGCGTCGCGCGCCGGCCCGTCGCCGACCAGCACGCCGACCGCCCGGCTTCTCAACCGGGCCAGCGCCCGCAAGAGGAGGTCCTGTCCCTTCTCGTGGCGAAGCCGCCCCAGAGTCCCCACGATGGGAAATCGCTGATAGCCCGCCCACCGGCGGTGCAACTCCTCGACGATTCGGGCCTCCGGCGGCGCGAACGACCGGAAATCGAAGCCCGTCGGCGCGTGGATCACGGCCTTCGGCGACAACCCAAGGCCGATCAGCGTCCGCCGCAGGCTCTCCGACACCGCGAACACGCGGTCGAACCGCGACAACAGACGCCGCTCCAGCGCCTCGTACAGATGCATGCGAACGCTCTGGCCGGTGAAGCCGTGCGCCGTGGCCACGATGGGCCGGCGCCGCCTTCCGCGGTTCGCCAGCAGGCCGTAAAGCTCCGGCTTGTAGCCGTGGCAATGCAGGATGTCGACCTCGCGCTTTTTCAGAAGACGACGAAGCCTCCACAGCGCCAAGGGATTGAAGGGGCCCCGCAGGGGAATGGAGACGACCTCGGCGCCGGCCGCCGCGGCCTCGCGCCTCAGCCGCTCCTGCGGGCGCCCCCGGCGCTCCAGCAGCGCCAGCGTGGTCCGCCAGCCGCGGCGCACGTCTTCGGCCATCAGGTTGACCACCGTGCGGCTCGGCCCGGCATAGACCGACACGCTGAGGACGTGGGCGATATGTCCGGTTGGATTCGTCATGGGGCGCGGTCAAGCGGCGCGGGCTTTCCAGCCTGTGAGCCTATAACCCGGATGTCTCATCACGTTGACAAGAGATGGCGAGAAATCCGGGCTCATTCAATTTCGTGGTGACAAATCACCGGCTGGAAAGCCTGCGCCACTCAAAGCGTCTCCATTTTCATTGTTTCTGGACGGTTCGAAGCCACGGCCGCCTCCTCCGCCAAGCGGCTGAAGACCGGGACGATCCCTAACAACAGATAAAAGTATTTGACATATTGGGAACTGAGAAACGCCGACCCGATCAGGAACGCCGCCAGCGCCAGCAGCGTCCCGAACACCAGCGGATGCAACCCGCCCGGGTCGTCGCGCTGCAATTGGCTCTCCAGGCGCCGCAGCCTCCGAAGGGAATGCCCGGCCAGCAGGAAGAACGCCGCCAGCCCGATCAAGCCGTTTTCCGCGCCGATTTGCACATAGAGATTGTGCGCCAAGCGCCCCTCCCGGCGCGGATCGCGGCTGTAGGCGGTGTAGACCTGCGTGAAGTTGCCCGTGCCGACGCCCAGGAACGGATGGCGCTCGATCATCTTCACTCCGGCTTCGAGCTCGTACATGCGCCCTTGCAAGGACGTGTCCTTTCCCGGCTTCGATAGCGTTTGAATGCGCGCCCAGTACCCGCCCGGCGCCAGGACGGCGAAGACCGACGCCACCGCCAACGCCGCCAGCAGCGCGCGGCTCTTGCGCGGCTGCAGGTAGAGCCAGATCGCTCCCGAGGCGAGCAGCGTCACAAACCCGCCCCGCGACCCGGTGAAGATGATGGCCAGAACGACGAACCCGATCAACGTGCACGCCGCGGCCTTGGCCTTGCGGCCCGGTTCGCCGGCCTCGGTGGAGGAGACAAGCGCCAGCCCGGTGTACAGCGCGACGAGCAGGTAGAGGCAAAAATCGTTGGGGTCGTCGGCGAAGCCTTGCGCGCGCATCCCGCTGAGCCCCTGGACGATGCCCCACAAGGCGCTGATCGCCATCGTCGACAGGATCACCCAGAACAGCCGCCGCACCCCGCGGCGGTCGTCCACCACCGCCTGGGCCAACACATACAGAATCAACATCTGAGCCCATCGCACCGCGGCGTCCATCGTCGCCAGGAGATTCGGGGCGCCAAGCGCGCTCAACGCCAGACAAAACAGGAACCCCCCAAAAAAGAGCATCTGGCGGTCAAACCGCAGGCGATGGCGGCCGGTCGTCAGCCAACTCATCAGCCAGGCTGCCAACGCCGTGAGGCCCAGGATCTTGATCCCGGTGAGGGCCATCACCTGGCCCTGCAAGAAGGATTGGAGTTCAAACGGAATGGCCGCCGCCAGGCACAGCAAGGCCAGAAGCGGATCGCGCAACAGGGCCAGGACGGCGAATCCTCCAAAAACCGCGACCACGGCCAGCGCCGGGGACTTGCCAATGGCGAGGCCGACCACGGCCGCCGCCGCCACGGCCGCCGCCGTCAGCATCAACGTCTGAATGCTGGAGGAGTGGACGCGCGGAGGCGCGCCCGGGTCCGCGCCGGCCATTCAGTCTCCCCCTTTCGGACCGCCGCCGATGGGCAGCTCCTGCGGCTCGTGCGGCAGCGGAGAGTCCAACCCGACCGGCGTTTCGATGATTTCCCCGTTGCGCCGGGCCGCCTCGTCCACCGCGTCCTGGAACGTCACGCCGCGCGCCCAATACGAGAGTGCTTTGCCGAATCCGCGGAACACGCCCCCGGCATACGCCCAATGGCGCCCGCTCATGCGGATCAGGGCGCCCGACAAACCGATCGTCATCAACCCCGCGCAGCCCCACAGGAACCGCAGGGTTCCCAACGGAGTAGGCCGCACAAACCGCCGCCACGTCCAATACATCCCCAGGAGGCGCCTCTCTCCTTCCGTAGCCTTGGAAGGCCGCGCGCCGGGGGCGTGGTAGTGCGTCAGGCGCGCCCGCGGGACGAACAGAGTGCGCCAATGCCGCGAGACGCTCAGCCCCAGCATCTTGTCGTCGCCCGCCGCGAGAAAGGCGTAGCCTTCCGGATACGGATATTGCCGGCAGATGTCCCGGAAGTAAGCGCACGAGCCGGCCGAGGAGTAGTCCACGTCGAACGGTTCGTTCCCGATGTGGTCGGTTTCGTCGAAGTCGGCGCAGAAGCCGCTGCTCAACAGGCCGCACAGGCGCCTTCCGCGAAGGCCGAAGAATCGTTCCGCGGCATGCACCGGCCAGCGGGTCCAGGGCATGGGCCGCGGACTCCTGACGCAGGCCGTCGCCCCCGCCACGCCGACGCGCCGGAAGCGCTCCAGCGCGCCGATCAGCTGCTCGAAGTAATCCTTCTCCAACGCCACGTCATCGTCCAGGAAGGCCACGATCGGATGCGTCGAGGCGGCCACGCCCAGGTTGCGCGCGCGATTGCGGTCCAGCCGGTCCTTCCTCAGATACGTCCATTCGATGCCGGCCTGTTCCACCAGGGGTTTCAACGCGTCAAAGGCCAGATGGCCGTCGTCGACCACGACCACCTGCGCCGGGCGGCGGTTTTGCGCGACAATGCTCTCGAGACAACGGCGCAGATCCGCGGGGCGGTCGCGCGTGGGGATCACCACGGAGAAGGAATGGCCGTTGTCTTCCGCTGTCATGCTCAAAGCCTCTGTCGCGCCGCCGGTTCCCGAGCGCTTGAGGGCGCCAAAAGGGGCCACGGGGACCTCAAGGACTCAAAGGACCTGAACGATCTATGGGGCTTATGGGGCCCTTTGATCCTTTTGGCCCTTTGCCTCCTCTACCCCATCTTTTCGATTTTGCCGCCGCAGCAGTTGGACGACAACCGCTTTTTCCTCGGCGTTGAGAATCCACGGCGTCCACGCGGCCGCCGCCAGCAGCCCCGCCGCCACCAACGCCATGCCCACGTACGTGGGGATCGCCAGGAAACACGGGGCCGCCGCCGCCAGCGCGACGGAGCGCTCCAGGGCCAGCCCCACCCGCAATGTATACCAAAGCGTGACCGCCAGCACCGCCGCGTACGCCGCCAAGTAGCTCCACGCCACTCCCAAGGCTCCCATCTTCGGCCCCAGGTGAAGCGACGTCGCGACAAACAGCGCCAGCCCCAGACCGGTGGCCATCATTTTCAGATTTGGCCGTTCCAACAGGTTCGCGTACTGGCCGTACGTCCACACCGACGCATTGCACAACTGGGCCGCCAGCAAAATGCGGATCAGCGGCAGGGCGCCGGCGTATTCCGGCATCCAGCGCGGGATGACCAGGTTCGCGCCGATCTGCATCGCCAGCGCGCCGGCGATCAGGCCCAGCAACGTGACCTTCGAGGTCAAATGCAGGATTTGCGCCGCCTGCCGCCGCTCGCCTTGCACCCACATGGTCGCCAGGTACGGAGAGAGCACCAGGTTGAACGTCGTGATCAGCAGGAACAGCATCTGCGAGATCTGCATCGCGAAACTGAACACGCCCGTTTCCTCCAGCGACACAAACACGTTGACCAGCCACTTGCTGAGGAACGCAAAGGCCCAGCCGAGAAGCGTGTTGCCGATGTACGCGCTGGAGAACGCCAGCAGCCGCCGGGCGAAC
>JAPLSS010000358.1 GCA_026398515.1 Candidatus Sumerlaeota bacterium
GTCGCTTGCACGGCGCCATTGCCCTCCTGCGGCGACAGCGTCAGGACGCATTCAGGCGCGTCGTCCGAGAGTTCCACGCGCAGGGATATGCTTCGTGACTGTCCCGAGGCATCGAGGAGGTCGAACTCCGCCGCGTTGGCCGCGCCGCCGCGGGAGACGTGGCGCAAACGCAGATCCGCGTCCGACGCCGGAGCGCGATGCGCCACGCCGGAACTGTTGACCGTGATGACGTACGAGCCATCGACGCCGAACCGCGCGGAGAGGGACTTGCTCTCCAACGCCGCGGTCTCGGCGGCGCAAGCGCTTGCGGCGAGCAGCCATAGGAACAGCGACACAGTCGCGCGCATGAATACGTCTCTTTCGCTGGAAAGCCGGCGCGACTCTCACGCTCTCACGCGCCCTTCTTCGCGGCGCCTTTCTCGGGATACTCCTGCGGATCGATCGCCCCGGCGTCAACCAGCGTCTTGCGCCAGCCGCTGACCGCGCGACCATAGTAGTGAGTTGAGCCGAAATAGGCGCCCGACACCACGCCGTCGTAGTAACTCTTGCGCTTGAGCACGTCGTTGCGCAACGCATCGCCTTGAATGAAGGCCTGCTTGAGCAAGTCCGATCTCTCCTGGCCTTTGGCCTTCTTCGAGGCGTTGTGATGTGGGTCTTCGACTCGGCCATCTGCCGCTCGATGGCCTCATGGAAGCGCCGCATTGGCTCGGCGGCTTCGCCATAGAAGTTCTTGTACAATTCATCGACCAGCGCCTTGGCGTCGACGGCGTCATCCCACAACATCCGCGCCGCCACGTACATCGGGATGAAGTCGCCCCAGACCGCGTGCGGCGAGTGCTGCGTCGAAACGCCCTCGAAGCCGTTGGCCTTGTAGAACTTGATGTCGGCCGCCACGGTGTGCGCGATCGCCCACGGCAAATCGAGCCAGTTCACCTTCCAGTAGTACTCATAGAAGTAAATGCGCGGCGTTTGCTTCTGCCACGCGCGCAGAATCTCGAGATAGCGCGCGTTCGGGCCGCAGTCGGGGTCTTCGATCGGATGCATCAGGCACGCGGAGCCCGGCTGGTAGTGGCAGACGATGATGGCCAGGTTCCTGTTCGCGTGAATGGAGGGGTCGAGCGGCGGCCAGGTATATAAGTTATATGCGCCGGCCAGGATTGTCTGATTCGGAAAGACCTTCTTCAACTCCTCGGCCACGCGGTTGTAGAGAATCATCTGACGGCGCGAGTAGGTCTGGTCGCGCGGGACCGTCTCGCCTTCCTTGACGAACGCCGCGTCGTCCAGCGCCTTGCACTCATCGCACTGACACCAGTCCTGGCCGTCGGTCGGCGAGAGCGCGATCAGATCGACGCCGGGGTTCTGGCGAATGATCTTCGCCATGTTCTTCGCCAGTTCCTTCGGCACGTCGGGGTTCGAGTTGCACAACTTGGCATTCCCCCCGCCCGCCGGCCGCTTCTTGCCGTCCCAGGCGTAGTACTCCGGGTGCGTCTTGAGATACTGTGACTGTGGAAGAAGCTTGGATTGCGAGTGGTAGAGGCTGGGTAGGACGCCAAACGCCGGCGGCAGCGTCTCGTCCTCCATGCGGTTCGTTCGGTTGCGCAGGTTCCATTGCGTGTCGCGGCTGATCCAGCGCATCGCGAACGACGGCCAGCGTTTGGCCTCGAACTCATCGAAGCGCACGGTGTCGCACTTGGGGATGCATTCGCCCAGCGGCCCGGGCATATAGAACCGTACGCCCAAGCGGTCGTAGAGTTCATCGACGGCGTACATGTGCCCATACGGCCCGCCGCCGGCGCACGCCAGGTCGCGCCCGCGCAGCCGCACGACATAGCCTTCCTTGCCCATCGCTTCGCGCTCTTCGCGGGGAATGATGGCGTCGGTAAAGCGCGTCTCGCCGATCAGGACGCGGTTGCCCTGAATGTCTGCGGAGTCTTCGACGATGGGTAACTTGGCCCCGCTCATCTTCTCCAACACATACTGTAAATCGTTCGCCGCCCACCTCTCCACCGCGCCGGGATTCGCGGGGATGACAATGGTCGCCTTCGCCACGCCGTTCTCGATCAACACGTCGGACGCCGCCTCCTCCGACGCCGCAAGAGATTTCGCGCCAAAACTCAGAATCGCCACGCACGAAAAAAGCCCTGCGCATTTGTACCAGTCGGTCATGCTTCTGTTCCTCTCCACGCGAAATGGAATGCTCCCAGATTACGCGCTCGACGGGTTGTTGCAAGGGATATGGTTCCGGGGGAATTGAGACAGGCGCATTTGTCCCGATCGAAACCAGGCAGACTCGACTCGCTTGCGCTCGTCTCGTCTCTTGGCATTGCCCCCACAGCGCCGTGGGAATACGCCCCAACTCAAACAGGTCTGGGGAAATCCATTGCAGCTTCTCCTCCGCTGCCTTACTCATTCCTCACATCCATTCTCTATTCCCAAAGGAGCCTTGCCCATGAAGCCCATGAACGTCATCTGCGTCTGCCTCGACACCTTCCGCGCGGATTGCGTCTATCCCGAAGAGCTGCTGTCGAAGGAAGT
>JAPLSS010000922.1 GCA_026398515.1 Candidatus Sumerlaeota bacterium
GTTGCGCGGGTCGATGGCGAGCTCGGCCAGCAATTCGCGGATGACCTCATCCTTAGGCATTTTGCGATCCCACGACGAACCGCGCAGGCCTTCCACCATCCTGCCCGGGCCGACGTCGAAGCCGACGGCCTGGACTTCTTCGAACATGCCGCCGCTCTCGTATATCACCGCGCCGGTGACAAAGTAGTTCAGGCAGCCGATGGCATGGAGGTGTTGCATGAATTCCATGGACCCGGGGACGCGCCACTTCGCCGGATGCTTCCAGGCGTCGGCGGTGTTGCGATCGCGGCATGCGCCATTGAGTATCCGTTCATAGAGGCGAAACAGGCGTGGAGTCCTCTGGGCGATGAAGTCCCGCAAGACCTGCGGCTCGGCGACGTTGTCGAACCGTTCTTCGCCGTTCCAGATGCGTTTCGCGATCGATGCATTGGCGCCGCGCTGCTCGGGTGTAAGCGACAACCCCGCCTCTTCCGGGACGGAGCCCATTTCAACCGCCCGCCGGATGCCATATTCCATCTGTGTCAACGCCGAAAGCCCGGCCGACTCGATGCAGAATTGATCGGTCTCCGGGAGCGGCTCCGCGCCCACGCGGTCGATAAGCCGCCGCAGGTTCTCCTCGGAGTCGAAGTCTTCCGTCAATCCGCAGGTCATCGCCCAATGAATCGATAGACTCATCACCGGCGGCCAGTCACGAATCAGACTATGAGTGCCGTCGATATCGTGAATGGCGCAGACGATCTCCCGCCTGCCGATCGGATTCACAAATTCGATATCGGCGGCGTCTCCTGCCAGGGTGTCGTCCAGGTAAGCCATCTTCCGATACTGCCGTTTCTCACAAGTCGCCGTGGCGTCACCACAGTTTGCGTGCGCTTCATCGTTCATAACAGGCCCCGATCAGGTCGCTCAGGCGGGCCTGGCGAATTTCCTTCCTGGCCTCCAGCTCGTCCTTGTTGTCCAGCACCTTCTAGAATGAGTTTCAAGCGCATAGGGAATCTCATGTCGAAAGGGTCATAACCTGTCGCAAAGAACGCATAGAAACACACTGGCGCCCTTTTGTGTTCTACGTGTTCTTTGCGGCCATTCCTATATCTTATCCAACCCCCAACGCTTCAGCAACTCGCGCGGGGCGTTGATGGCTTCGAGTTTCTGAATCATATCTTTCTGTAGCCGCCGCATCTGCTCGGGCGCCTTGCCGACAAGATCCCTCTCCTGCTTCGGATCCTCGGCCAAGTGATAGAGGTGCGTCTGGCTGCGGTCCGAGCCGGCGGTGTTGGCGTTCTTCGGCCCGACGAGGCGGCGCACCCCGTCATACGGCCCCCAATCGTTCGAGTCGAATTTGCTGATGATCTGTGAGTAGGAATAAAGCGGGGGATTCGACGGATCGACGCCCTGATGCAGGGTCCACTCTCCATCCACGATGTTACAGGCGAAAGCGAACGCGCCGAAAAGGATCGCTTCGCGGCTGTCCTTCTGGCCGGGATTCCTGAGGAGCGGAAGGAGACTTATCCCATGCAGGCCCTCCCTCGGAGGCAGGCCGGCCGCTTCAAGGACCGTCGGAAAGTAGTCGATGGGTTGAACGAACTGCTTCAACCGCGCGCCGTGGCCGAACTCCGGGTGCCAGACGATGAGCGGGATGTGTGAAAGCGGCTCCCACAGGACATTGCCCTTCCCCGTGAGGCCATGGTCGCCATTGAACGTGCCGTGGTCGGTCGTCAGGATGATCATCGTGTTCTGCATGAGGCCCATCGCCTCGATTTCGTCGAGAAGATAGCCCACCCAGCGGTCGACCATCGTAACCTCGCCGGCGTATTGCGCTTGCACGTGTTTCAACTCGGCGGGCGTCAAGTGCTTCTCGACCGGCCCGTAGGGGGCAACGGGTAATTCGCGGCCCGTGTAGCCGGAGTCTTCGTAAAGATTGATATAGTGGCGTGGCGGATCCCACGGTTCGTGCGGGTCGAACGAATCGACCATCAGAAAGAAATCCTGGTGCGCCGCATTGTGTTGCACAAAGCGCGCCGCGCGCGACAGGACCTGCGCCGAAAACCAATCCTTCTCGTCTCTGCGGATATATTGCGCGTTGCGAAAATGCGAGTGCTCCGGGCGATTGTGCGGCGGATAATCGAGCGCACGATGCTCGAACTGGATGTCGGTGTCAGTGATGTAGCCGTCCTGCTCCTGGCCGCGCACGAGGTCGAAGCCGGTGAAGTCCTTCCAATAGCTGCCGGCGTCGCGGCCCCAGTGGTGATACACATCAGTGATAAAATAAGATAGTTTATCCGCTTTGTCGAGAATGCCGGGAAGGGTCACATCCGTCGGCTCCAGGCCGCCCCAACCTCTCCACGGGAACTCCAACAGGCCGGTCAGTATATCGCGGCGGCAGGGGAGAGTAGGATGCGATGCGAAGTAGGCGTTTTCAAAGACCGCTGATTTGGCGGCGAACTTGTTTATGTTGGGGGTATGGATCCATTGATTGCCGTAGGCGCCGCTATGGTCGCGCCGCCACGTGTCAAGAACGATGAGGATGGTGTTCATGAGGCGAAATCCTTTCTTGGGCAATAAGGAGGCAAAAACATGAAGGGCAAAATCATGAAAAGCGACATAGCGTTGTTATGATTTTGCCCCCTATGCTCTTGCCTTCGTTTTCTTGTCACCTTAACAAACCCACCGCCGTCGGGCGAAGATCGGGCAAATTCCTGTCCCAGACGCGCTTCGCTTGCTCGATATCATAAACATGATTGCGCAAGGGCACATCTGGTGGAACGCGATGATCGCACAGCGGAATGAAGCCGCCTTTCTCGACCAGGAGCGGCAATCGTTCCACCTCGCGCAAAATGGCGTTGGCGCCGCCGTCTCGTCACGCTGATAATGCATGGTGACGACGACGCGTTCGTGGGCGTTCATAGACGTCATACCCCTCGGATGTTCCCGGTTCAGTCATCCTCAGCCGTGGTGACTTGATCCCACGCCGGGAATCACGCGCTGAGCGTTTCGATAGTAGACCTTGCGCAACACCTTGTCCGGCAGGCCGAGACCGCACAGTCTCCCTCGCGAGCACACGCCGAAGCACTCGATATAATCGGGATAGTCGAAGTGCTCGTCACGCGTTTCCAGCAGGCGGTAGCAACGGTATGCTTCTGTTGAGACAGGCATGTCAAGGCCGAACAGGATGCGCTCCAGGACCTCTACGGCCAGCGCACCGCCGTGGAACGCCTGTTCTTCCGCTTCGATCACCTCTACGGCTTCGAGCGCCACACCACCCGCGGTCTGAAGCGCATGACCCTGCGCGTGACCCTCGCGCTGACGGCTATGCTCGCCACCGCCGCCGGATGGATCCAGGCCGGGCGCCAAGACAAACTGCGCTGCATGGCCCAGGCCGCCTGAGCCGGCCCCCGCAAAAAAACCACGCCCCGCTTCGACCGTCCCCGGCCGGACCACGCCCAACCGTGCCTCTCCAGACGCCCCCGCCTACGATTCCGACTCGTTCAGCCCACGGCGTTCCCCGGGAAGACCCCGCTCAACCAGTCGAGTCCGCTCCGGCACCCCCGCGCGCCGTCGCATGACATCGCCAAAACGCCCCTTTCGCAACAGCCTCTCTTCGGCGCGCCCCGCGGCGTCGGCCGCGGAGAAGGTTTCGCCGAAGCGCCCGAAGGCGTTGCGCCAAGGGAAACTCCCGCGTTTACATCTCATCGCAACGGCGCAGTATCGGGTGCTGCCGCGGGAAGAGAATCGGAGCCAGCGCGCGGGCCTGGCCTTTGAGACGAACGCCATAGGCTTCGGCAAGGTCCAGCGGGTCCTCCGTGCCCAACAGGAGCTGGGCGATCTCGTCTCCGCCCCGGATGCAATCTCGCGCGTTCCCGGAAGGCGCCAGTTGGATTCGTCCATCCCGGATCGCCAGGATGGCTTTCTCGCGCGCATCCGCGATGAGGAGATCGCCCTTCCATCCGGCCATCGGCGAGCGCCGGAGGCGTTGAGAGAGTTCGCCAACCATCTTCCCCAGCGCCCCGGCGAGGCGGATTGTCGCCGCCAGCGGCCCGGCGTTTCGCTGGAACCGCGTTTCAACCCGGCAATTGCCTTGCCGCAACCGTCGAGCCAGGGGTGTGTTATAGGGAAGCGTAGCGAATCGAACTTCCGGGTACGGGGCGCGCCGCGCGAGAGACGCGACCACGCGAAGCGATTGTTCCACGTCTCCGGCGGTTTCAAACACTTCCAAGAAGCCGGGGTGGCGCTTCACGATGACATAGCCAATCGGCTGGCCGCGCCCGTCGGCCCACAGATAGCCCTCCGAAGGGCTGGCGAAATGCCCCCGCTGATACGTCGGCCGTACAGCCGATCCGGTCACGCGGCGGTGCTCGCGATTGTAGAGGGCGGCGATGTCGGGCCGAGGGCGTGGCGCGAACTTGTGGATTCGCACAGACGGTTTCTCCGAGGGCAAACTGGGAAGATTCACGACGGTGGTTTCGGGACACCAGGCGCGCGTGTAGCCGTAGCGGTGGTAGAAGTTGGCGATGCCAAAGAGGACGGACATGTCGTAGCCCAAGGCGCGCATGGCCTCGACCGACGCGCGGGCGGTCAGGTCCATCAAGCCGTGTCGGCGAAAGTCCTGGTGAGTGGCGACGGCCCCGACGCCGCCGCAACGGACGCGCGCGGAGCCGATCCGCATCTGGTAGTCCCATACCCCGAAGTGGGTGATCACCCGTTCGCCGATCACCCCGATGCGTGAGGCGTTCCAATCGTAATGCGATCCGCCGATGTATCGCTCGCGAGTATTTTGCAGCACCCAAAAATACCCGCCTAACGAAAAGGTCTTCGCGCAGAGATCACACACTTGCTCTCGGTGTTTCCGCGGATCTGGAGCAAGAATCTCAAAACCGCCCACGCTCATGGAAATCCTCCGTTGCACGCTGCCCGGCATGGGCAAACCGACACAAACAGGCGTCTCGGCTTCCGACGCATCCGCCGTCTTCCGGAAACATCCGGCGCCGCGCCGCCGCCGCCTGATTCGTCCATCTAGGAGTCTGTCGGAAAACGCCCCCCGCAGGCGTGCCATTCAAGAGTTGAATGATCTCATGGATGAGAATCTATCGCAACAGTTTTTTCAGTTTTTTCAGTACCGTCCCTGATCCTTCACGTCCTTCTGCCGCGCATGTCCGTTCGACACTGGCGCGGCCTCTTTTCGCCGGTCCATGACCTTGCGGATGCGCATTTTGGCCTGGAGATGGCTGTCTACTCTGCC
>JAPLSS010000464.1 GCA_026398515.1 Candidatus Sumerlaeota bacterium
GGCGCCGACGAAGCCGACGCTCGTCGTGGCGCTGGGGACATTGCCGCTAGCGACCGCCGTGGGGAAGCTGGGATCCGTGTCGATTTCGTAGTCATGGCTGGCCACGCCGGAACCGCCCGGATCGCTGGCAGCCGTCCAGGTGAACGATAGGGTGGCGGTCGCGCTATACATCCCTTCATCGCTTGGCGCGCCGGGGGTGTTCGGATTCTGGGTGTCATAGATCGTGCTGTCGTCGCCGTCGCCGCTGGCCGCGGCCGAACGGTTGCCGTCGTTGTCTTCGGCTACCAAGTCGAAACAATACCCGCCATTGTTCGACGGCGCCGAGCCCGGTGCCGTGAAGCCAAAGGCTCCGGAGCCGGCGGAGGAGGTCAGCCCCGAATTCGTCCAGGTTCCACCGGATCCGGACTTATACCACAGTTCCACATGATGGAGGCCGCTGCCGCCGACATTGTCCTGGGCTCCGCTGTAGGAAACCCCGAACGGACAGCCGTTCTCGCACGAATTGGAAACGGCGAGGCCCGGAGTCGGCGGGGTGGTTTCCTTCGTGCGTCCGCTGGCGCCCGGTCCGAGGCCGGTCACGACGAAATTGGCGTTCCGAGCCCTGAGCGAGAATGTGTAGACTGTTCCCTCAGCCAGGCCGGTGACGGTGATTGTTCCCCACGTGGCCCTCGTTTGATACATGGGGCTGACGCCGACCGATCCTCCGGCCTGCGCCCAGGAGCCGCCGCCCACCGAGGGCGAGATCTGAATCGCATAGGTCGTTGTGGCCGGATTGCCGTCGCTGGCGCTGATCGCCACGTCGAGACTGCCCGCCGTGGGGTTGCTCACTGCCGGCGCCACGGGCGTGTTAGCCAGCGTGTATTTCGAGGCGCCCGTGAAAGGCGCCGTCTCCGTGCCGTCGCCGTTGCGCGACGTGCCGCTGAACGTGTACGGCGTATCGGGAGACAGGCCGCTTGAGGTCCAGGGGCTGTTGTCCTGCCGCCATCCGGAGTTGGCCGCCGTGGTGGTGTTGGCAATCAGCAGACCGGAAGCGCCGCTGCTTAGATTGCTGGGCATATTGGCGGATTGCATGGAGATGCTGTCGGTGGTGACGGTTGTGCAGGTCAGACCGCTCACCGCCTCGATCATTGTGTGCTTGGCCAAGTTGGCCGTCTTCGCGCTGTCGCCGGAGGTGTTGGCGGCCGCCACCTGCATGGCGTACTGCGTATTGGCGGACAAGCCGCTGTGATCCCAATACACGGCGTCGGCCCCGGTGGTCTGGGTCACTGTCGCGGGGGCGGTGGCGCCGGCGCCGGTGTAGACCTTGAAACCGGTCTCGTTGCTGGAGTTGTCGGTCCAGGTCCAGCGAATCTGACTGACGGTGATGTTGATCGCCCCCGGATTGGTGGGAGCAGCGGGCAGCGTGACCTGCGTGGCTGCGGGCGGGCCATACAGGTTGAAGTCGAGCATGTTCATCCAGGTCTGCCAGCCCCACGCCGTGCCGAAGTTGGACCTGCAGTCATTCAGGGCGTCGGCGGAGTAGTCCTTGGAATTGGCCATCCGGTCGAAGATCCGGTAGGCGTAGGAAGCGTTGTCGCCGACCGAGGCGCCCCAGGACGTCGACCACGTTCCGATGCCATACCAGCTGACCCGGGTGGCGGAGAAGGTCCCCTCGGCGCCCGTTTTCAACAGCGAGTAGCCGAGGTTGTTGGTCGTTTCGGGTTGCCCGTTCGTGCAGGAGACCTGGACGACGAACGACGGGTAGCTGTCGTTGAGAACCGAGCAATCGGCGCTGCCCCAGAACTGGATGTCCGAGGTCTCTTGGGGGAATTGGGTGATGCTGTCAGTTCGCGTGGCGTCGTTGATCCAGCGGCGCTGGTAGGCTCCGGTGGAGCTTCCATGGCCCCACCACGTCACAAAACCGTACTGATTCAGCCATTCGGATTGAATGTTGGCCTTGGAGAGCGCGGCGTTGCAGGCGGTCAGGGGATAGGCGCGGCCGTCGGAATAAACGCCGCTCTTCTCGTACAGGGTGTACGGGCTGTACCCGGCGCCGGTGGCCATGCTCTTCAGCGCCTCGCCCCATGGATCGGCGAAGGAGCGGTCGGAGGGGTTGGTCAACTCGCCGGAGTCGGCCGTGTCGCCGTCGTTATTGTAGTCCTCCGGCGAGAAATTGGAGATGGCGCCCGGGATCAGCAGTTTCTCCCTCCAGCTGGCCGTTCCGCTGACGGTTTCATAGGTGATGACCTTTTGCAGAATGCCGTCGAGATCGCTGATCGTTCCATAGTAGGGGACCCGCCCCACGCCCACCTCACAGTTGCGGTCGATGCCGCCGGTGGCGAAATCCTCCGTTCCCGATCCCCATTCGCCCGGGAACGTGTCGCCGTCCACGTCCCA
>JAPLSS010000950.1 GCA_026398515.1 Candidatus Sumerlaeota bacterium
TGGGCGGGGGCGGGGCCAGGCGCGGGTGGACGGGGTGGACTTGATGGACTCAGTGGACTTAGTGGACTGCTGGCGGCGAGGGGTTGGGGCTTCGCGGATGGGCCGCCATCGTCGGAGCGGGGCAGGGCGGCGCGCGTGTAATGCACGAACACATCTTCCAAAGTGACCCGTTCGCGCGTCAGTTCGCGAATCTCAATGCGGGCTTCGGACAGAAAGCGGAAGACGTCGACGCGCGGGTCGGGCCCTTCGCCGCGCAGACGAAACCGGGCGTATCCCTCCGATTCCTCGTATTTCTCCAGCGTGACGCCCGGCAGGCGCTGCACCATTTGCGGCAGCAGGACCAGCAGCGAGGCATCGGCGCGACATTCCACGTTGTAGATGGAGGCGACGTGGCCGCGCAGATCGCGGGGCGAGCCGCTGGCGACCACGCGCCCCTCGGTCAGGATGATCACCGAGTCGCACAGCATCTCCACTTCCGACAGAATATGGCTGGAGATCAGGACCGTGTGCTTCCCCTTTAGCGAACCGATCAGGTTTCGGAACTCCCGCACCTGCAAGGGGTCCAGGCCGATGGTCGGCTCGTCCAGGACGACGACCTCGGGCCGGTGCAGCAGCGCCGCGGCCAGGCCGACCCGCTGGCGGTAGCCTTTTGAAAGCGTCCCGATCGCTTGCCGGCGGACGTTCTCCAGGCCGCAAGGGTCGAGGGTCTCGAAAATCGCCCGTTCGACGTCGGAGCCCGTCAATCCCTTCATCGCCGCCGTCCAGCGCAGGTACTCGAACACCCGCATTTCCGGATACAGCGGACAGTTCTCCGGCAGATATCCCAAGCGCCTGCGCACCTCGAGCGACTGCGAGAAGACGTCGAAACCGCAGACGGTGGCCCGCCCGCTGGTCGGCGGCGTGTGGCAGGTCAGCACGCGGATCGTGGTCGTCTTGCCCGAACCGTTCGGCCCCAGCAACCCAACCAGCGTCCCCTGGGCGATGGAGGCGGACAGGTCGATCACCCCCGGCCGTCGGCCGTAGAACTTCGTCACCTGGTTCAGTTGGATGGTGATGGGCTCGTCCATTACGAGAAGATCCCGTACAAGGTGAAGAGCGAATAGACGTAGAGACCATAGACAATCAGCAACGCGTACCCCGTCTTGCGACCCGGGGAGCGATTCCACAAGACAGGCGCCAGGAGGATGATTTGAATGAGAATCATGACTGGAATGTCGTACAAACGATGGGCGGCCGTGTAGGGCTGGAGATGGATCACCCCGCTGCAGCCGATGACGCCGAACGCATTGTAAACAATAGAACCCATGATCAGGCCCACGGACGTGTCATAGTGGCCCCGCCGCGAAGCCGCCCACGACGTGGCCAGCTCGGGCAATGAAGTCCCCACCGAAACCAGGGTCAAGGCGATCACCGACTCGCTGATTCCCAACAGTTGGGCCAGCTGAATGGAACTGGCGAGCAGCCACTTGCTGCTAAGCCAGATGATCGGCAGGCTGATGACAAATAGCAAGCCCACCACATACCATTCGCGATGAATATTCTTACTGCCCTCGACCTCGTCGGCCCATTCTTCGGCGGACCTGGCCAGAACGGGTTCGCGTTTGGCAAGCGCAGCCATCCAGGCAAAATAGGCCGCGCACAGAAGGAGATAGAGGAACCCCATGAAACGCGAGACATCCCAAAAGATAGCCAGCAAGTACATGACGGCGCAGCTGAGCAGCATGGGGATGCCGTAGTCCCGCAACCACACCGTCTCAAACCGGGCATTTAGGCAGACCAGGCACAGGCCCAGGATCAGCCCCGTGTTGCACGAGTTGGATCCGATGGCGTTGCCTAGAGCGATCTCGGAGTGTCCCGCCCATGATGCCGCGATGGAGACTGCAAACTCGGGAAGCTCGGTTGCAAAGCCGACCAGAACAACGCCGATGACCAGGCGCGGCAGGCCCAGCAACTCCGCCAAACGCGAGGCGCCGCGAACAAACCAATCCGCCGATTTGTTCAGCAGGAGGACCCCGATGATGAACTGAACGGCCAACCAGGCCATGGCAGTCTCCTCTTACCGAGCGGCCGGCGCCGAGGCGGCCGGAGAGGAGGCCGCCGGCGCCGAAGGCGGGGTCTCGACCGCCGCGGAAGACGCGGGCATGGCCGCCCCGCCCAACCCGCCGAGACGCTTGGCCATCTCCGTGGGGTTGAACCAGTCGAAGCCGACGCTGGGGAAGGTGACCTCGACAAGGTTCATCTGTTGCACGGCTTCGAGCGCGACGACGTTGCGCCCTCCCTCGCCGGACAGCGCTTCATTCATGCGCCGGGCGCCTTCGGCCTCGGCGTCCTTGATCAGTTTCTCGCCCTCCGCCTTTTGCTTGCTTTCGTACGCGGCGCCCTCGGCGTCCTTTTGCTTGGCGTACTTGCTGGCTTCCGCCTGGAGGCTGGCGATCTGCAGTTGCATTTCGGTCCCTTTCTGGGTGATCGCGGCCTCGGTTTCCTGGTTGATCTTCTGGATCTTCACGTTGGTTTGCGTCTTGATCATGTCCACTTTTCCCGCCTCTTCGGCGGCCTTGCCTCTGGCCACCTGGAGCAAGACCTGCTGGTCGGCGATCTTCTTCTGTTTGATCAGGTTCTCGTAGTTGGGATCGAACTCGATGGTCTCGACCAGGAAGTCGACCAACTCGATGCCGCGTGGCTTTAAACTCTCGCGCAAAACGTTGGCCGCCTCCTCGCGCGCCTTCTCACGATTCGTCGCATTGTAGAAATCCTCGGTAGGCAGACGGCCAAACTGAACGCGCGCCGCGTCCTGCGCCAGTCCGCGAACCACTTCCCGGTATCGCTCTTCGGGTCCGGATTCCTGGAGAACATGGTGCGCTTCTCCGTCGGCGATGCGGAACAGAACCTCGGCGGTCATCACGACGCGGTCGCCGCCGGCGGACGTCAGATTCAGCGGTTCCGTCGTCGGCCCCACCGGGCTCCACCCCTCCTTGGAGAAATGGATGTGCTGCGCCGTGCTGGGGAGAACATGCCAAGTGTCAAGCGGCCAGAGAAATCGGTGGAACCCAGGGCTGTAGTCCTGGTCCACAATTCCCTTGTTGGGGCCGAAGTTGTGGGTGCGGACTCCGGTCTGGTCGTACTTGATCTGGATGCAGCCGGTGATCAGCCCCCACACGGCCGCCGTCATCAGCAATCTGCTCGTCGCGTGCGTCATGGTTTGTGTTCCTCTTCGCCACTGCCTTAGGCCGTCGGCGCTCCCAGCAATTGCCGACTCTCACTGGCTCTGTCCTTCTTCCTGGGGCTGGGGCCGGGGCGCCGGCGGGGCCGGCTTTGCCGCCGGGGCGGGAGCGGGTTGCGCGCCGACCGCCGCCGCCTCGCCGGGCTGGACGGCGAACTGCTGCACGGTGGGTTCGCGGGCGATGGGCGATGCGGCGAATCGAATGCTCTTCAGCCGCTTCGCGTATTCCATCCCCACCATGGCGACCCCGCCGTCGCCGACCATGGCCTGGCTCTTCTTCTGCGTTCCTTCGGCCTCCGCCAGGAGGGTCGCGCGGGTTCCTTCGGCCTGTTTGCCCATGCTGAAGAACTCGGCGTCGGCGTTCAGCACGGTCGCCCCGTAGCGGCCGTCGGCTTCGCGCCTAGTCTTGTCCGCCTCGGCCTGCGCCTGGATGATGCGATTGGCGCACTCGCCGTCGAAGCCGACCAGTTTCGCTTCCGATTTTTTCGTGGCTTCGATGATCTGGCGCTCTTGATCCTGCTGGGCGGCCCGCGCCTGGGCCTGCTGCTCCTCGACCTGCTGGTCGGCCAGTTTCTTCTGTTGAATGACTTCTTCGTATTCCTTGTAGAAGCGGAACTCCCCGGGGATCACCGCGACGACATTGACCCCGTGCGGCCCCAGCTGATCGTTCAGATCTTTCAGCGCCGCCTGCGCCCGCTCATTGCGTTTGGCCGCGTCGTACATTTCCTCGGTCGTCAGCTGGCTGAACGAGGCAAAGCAGGTGTGGCGGGCGAACGGCTCGACCCAGGTGGCAACGAACTTCAAGTCGTCGCCGCTTCGGCGCAGGATCTCAACCGCCTTCTCAGGAATCAGCTTGAAATCGATGACCACGTCCAGGCTGACGTTGCTCCCGTCCACGGTCTTCAGTTTGACATCCTGGGCCATCGCCCCCGGCTTCTGGGCAAACGTCAGATCCAGTCTCTGGATGGTCTTGTCGAGGACATAGAATTTGGCCAGGTACGGGCAGAAAATGTGGTAACCGACGCGGTCGCGCAGCTCGAGATTCCCCGTCAGGTTGTTGACCAGCACGCCCACCTGCTCTTCGCGGACGTGGGCGATCCCTTGGCGCGCCACGGCCAGAAGGAAGAGCGCGGCGCACAGGCCGATCGCCGTGCCGAGCATTCTGCGGATGGGCCATTCTTCCGGATGGAAGATTCCCGTGCTCCACAGGAGCGACACGAAGGCGCGCCAGCGAGACGGCGGTTTTGGTTTCTGGCCCTCGGCCGGGGGCTGGGCCGGCGAGGTTTCGGGCGGGCGATCGGTTCCGTCGGTCATGGACATGGCCTCGATCAGGGCTTGTAGGGGACGCCGGCCTTTTCCCGGCCATCAAGAGTCCGAGGAAAGACGGCCTCGTCGAGGGAGTCAATGGACGCGCCAAAACAGCGCCCTGCGCGGGCGACGACACGGCGCGACAAAGACGACTCCGTCCGCGGCTCGCCTTCGCCGTTGCAGGAGGCATGCCAGACGGGGCAATCCGTCTCATGCGCGTGGATCGCGGCGATGGAACGACTTATGAAGCTGGAGGCGATTGAGTCCGAGCGGATGCGGGGAATCTAAGGGGAAGGAATCCTGACAGTTGGAAAGAAAGCTGACACGGGAAGCTCGGGCAGTGGAGTCGCGGCACAGGGGCGTAGGCTTCCCAGCCTACGCTCTTTAGCATGCCGAATGGTTCGATCATGCGTAGGCTGGAGAGTTCGCGCCACTTCCAGATGACTACTTAATAATGTCAAGGACGGAGAGGAAATCCCGGCAATAGAAATCGCACAACTCGCGCGCGCCGCTGTCCTCGATGTTGCCGCCGGCGAAGCCGATCGTGGGAAAGCCGGCGAGGCGAATAGAGTAGACCCCGGCGGCGCTGTCTTCGATGCCGACCACCGACTCGCGCTCCTCGAACGGGATGCCCAATCCCACGCGGCAGGTCTCGGCGTAGAGCCACGGGTGCGGCTTGGGGGCCAGCTCCCCCAGCGTGCCGACCTCGCCTTTGCGCAGCGCGAACCCGGCGGTGATGATCGCGTCGTAGAATTCCTTCGGGTCGCCCATCTTCAGCGTCTGAAACGCCGAGAGAATCTCCGGCCACGCCTTCTCGTAGAGGCCCGAGGTCACCAGGCCGATCTTGACGCCCATCGCCTTGAGTTCGAGCAGAAACTCCTTCAACCCCGGCGAGGGAGTGAACGCCCCCTGCTTGCCGCGCCCCTCCAGGATCGCCCGCATCTCGCGGTTGGTGTGTTCGAAGTAGAATCGGCGCGCCTCTTCGACCGTTTTGCCGGGGCAGTATTTGCGGATGCAGTATTGCAGGTGTTCGGAGACGCTGTGCGAAACGCGAATTGCCCAGCAACGACCCGGTGGTCATCTGGATGATCCGGATCCAGAACGATTCGCTGCGGACGCTGGTGCCGTCGAGATCCATGAGGACGGCCTTGACGGGCTTCCGCAATTCGACGGGATGAACCGGATAGTACGCCGGATAGCCCATCGCCGACTTCACATACGCCAGCGCGTGGTCGGCGAAGCAGATGAACTCGACCTTGCGGTCGCCGGTCGCGGCGATGGCCCGAACGCCGTCGCGCCCGACGCGGAAGGCGCCGTCCGAGCAGGCTTCAAGCAACTGGAAGCCAGACTGATCGGAAATCGGTCCAATGCCGGGGATGGTTCCGAGGACATTCATGGTTTCGCAGACCATATCAGCGCCGCGGAACAAGTCAAGGGCGGCGCAGGCTGCGTCATCGCTCGTAGCGCGATATTCAGACCGTAGGCGCGACCACAACCGACTGCGACCTGAAGGTCGCACTCCAAACCCGCGGCTTGTTTCAATCACGCAACATGAAGGGCGTGTGTGTGATTTGCGTCATGGAAAAGATTGCGTTGCAGTTCTAGATTTGCAACAAGCAGGACCGCGGCTGGGGGAGCGGTTCTCGTGGCGTGGGATGGCATCCCACGCCACACGGGCCGGGAGCAAGGCCAAGACCTGGAATCGAGGGGACAGAGCGGATGGATGTCATTGCGCATTGGGCGGCGTACGCCGCGATCGTCGTCTTCGTCACTGCCGTAGGGTATCGGTTCTACAAGATTCACTCTCTGCCGATTCATTTCCGCTGGGAGCTGTATCCCGTGCCGACCGAGGGGAAACGGGCCGAGCACGGCGGGTCGCGGCTGGAAGAGGGGGATTGGTGGACCAAGCCGCGGCACGCCGACCACGTGATGGAAATGCGCTACATGCTGCCGGAGATGGTCTTGATCAAGGCGCTCTGGGAGCACAATCGCAAGCTGTGGTGGAAGTCGTTCCCCTTCCATTTCGGCCTTTACATTGTGGCGGGGTTCGTCGGGCTGCTTGGTCTCGGCGCCGTGGGGCGGTTGGCAAACGCGCCGCAGGGGGCTCTTGTGAATCTGGCGGCGTTGACCACGGTGGTCGGCGTGGGGGGGATGGTTCTGGCCATCCTGGGCGGTTTGGGACTGCTTTACGCGCGGCTGACCGATGAGGACATGAAGCCGTATACAAACTTCTCGCACTACTTCAATCTGATTTTCATTGTCGCGGCGCTGGCGCTGACGTTGGCGGCGTGGTGGACGGCGGACCGCGACTTCAGCCGCTACCGCGCCTTCATCGTCGGCCTTCTGACGGGGAAGCCCGCTGCCCTGAGTTCCCTGGTCAGCGGGTCGATCGTGGTCAACTGCTTGCTGCTGGCCTACATCCCGCTGACCCACATGTCGCATTTCTTCGTCAAGTGGTTTACGTGGCACCGGATTCGCTGGGACGACGAGCCGAACGTGCGCGGCGGGCGCATTGAGAAGATGATCGAGAAGGCGCTGCAATACCGCCCGACGTGGGCCGCCGATCACATCCAGGCCGACGGCAAGAAGACCTGGGTGGATATTGCGGTCGAGGACATCAAACGATGACACGGCGTTAAGGCAGGACGATGAGGGGCGGGACGATTATTGCGCAAGGGGATGGTGCATGAATCCGGTGGAAGCGAAAGCCAAAACGAAGAAAGCGTTTCGTCTCGAAGACATCAGCCAGGACAACGGCCAGTGGTCGCACGTGGAGAACAGCGACCTGATGCCGCTGCCCGCTCCGCTCGACAACCCCGCGGAGGAGCCGGCGTGGAAGCCGCTTTCGGACCAGGCGCGCGAGCGCTACGAGTGCAACCTGGACGGCACGCTGATCCTCAACATCCCCAAGCCGAAGAGCAAGGAAGAGGAGCAGGAACTGGTCCGCAAGTTTCTCACCGGCCTGCACAAGTTGTTCACCGAGGAGAACAACTGGGGCTTCCTGCGGCCGCTGATGCTCTCGATGGACCACTGCGCGAATTGCCAAACCTGTTCGGAAGCCTGCCACATCTACGAGGCCAGCGGGCACAATCCGATCTACCGCCCGACGTGCCGTTCGGAAGTCCTGCGCCGCTTGTATCACAAGTACATCAAGCCGGGCGGCCGGTTTCTGGCGACACTGCGCCACGGCGACATCGATCTGACGTGGCCGACGGTCGTGCGGCTGGCGGAGCTGAGTTACCGCTGCAACCTGTTCCGCCGCTGCGCGCAGACGTGCCCCATCGGCGTGGACAACGGACTGATCGCGCGCGAGCTGCGCAAGGTGTTCAGCCAGGAGCTCGGCATCCACACCAAGGAACTGCACGACAACGGGTCGATGCTGCAACTGAAGGTCGGCTCGTCGACCGGCATGAACGCGCTCGTTCTCAAGGACAACGTGGACTTCATCGACGAGGACATGAGCGACAAGACGGGGATGACGATCAAAACGCCGTGGGACAAGGAGGGGGCCGACGTCCTGCTGATCCACAACGCGGGGGAGATGATGGCCTGGCCCGAGAACCCGGGCGCCTTCGCCGTCATCCTCGAAGCGGCCGGGGTCAGCTGGACGATGTCGAGCGAGGCGGTGGCCTACGACAGCATCAACTATGGCCTGTTCTACGACGATGCCATGCTCGCCAAGGTGGTCGTCCGCCACGCGATGGCGGCGAAGAAACTCGGGGTGAAAAAGATCGTGCTCGGCGAGTGCGGCCACGCCCACAAGGCCTTGACCGTCATCGCCGACCGCTTGCTGACGGGCGACCTGAACATCCCGCGCGAGAGTTCGATGACGCTCCTGCGCGACATCGTCATGAGCGGCCGGCTCCGGTTCGACCCGTCGCGCAATGACTTCCCGGTCACGTTGCACGACCCCTGCAACCTGGTGCGGCTGATGGGCGTCGTCGAGCCGCAACGCGAGGTGCTGCGCAAGCTCTGCCCGCTGTTCCGCGAGATGACGCCGCATGGGGTCGAGAACTACTGCTGCGGCGGCGGAAGCGGCTTCGCCATTCACTCGGGCCACAACTTCTCCGACTGGCGGTTCAAGGTCTCGGGCCGCAAGAAACTGGCGCAGATCCTCAATGCGTTCCAGGATTGCCCCGACGCGCCGCACAAGTATGTCTGCGCCCCGTGCAGCAACTGCAAGGGCCAGATCCGCGACATGCTCCAGTATTACCACTTGTTCGAGAGGTGGGGCATCCTCTACGGCGGCCTGGTGGAGTTGATCGTCAACGCGATGGCCGACGTAAAACCCGGGTTTATTGAGTGGGAATGGCGATAGTCGCCGATTGCCGATTGAACGACGAAAGACGATTTCACGCAGAGGCGCGGATTCGCAGGGAAAGCGCCATTCTCTGCGGCTCCGCGCCTCTACGTGAGTTTCTATCTCCGCCCTTCCTTCTTGCAGTTTCCTCTTCCCTGCGCGCCGGAGTTTCAGCCATAGTATTGCGCGCGGAGGGCTGACACATGACCACGGTGGCCGAGACCTACCTGCCCATCATCCGCGACCGGATCGTGCGAGACTTCGATCCGATCCGGCTGATTCTGTTCGGCTCGCAGGCCCGCGGCGACGCCGGCCCCCATAGCGATATTGATTTATTGGTTGTTCTTCCCCGGGTGGAAAGCAAACACGACGCCGCGGTGGCCATTCGGATCGTTCTGGCCGATCTGCCCGTGGCCAAGGATATTGTCGTTGCCACGCCGGAAGACCTCGAACGACGAGGAAACCGAATCGGCAGCATTCTACGCCCAGCCCTGCGCGAAGGGCGGATTCTCTATGAGCGAGCCTGAGCATTATCAGGATGTGAGGATCCGGGTGCGGTATGCGCAGGAAGACTTGCGCGCCGCCGAAACCATGCTTTGCAGCCCCGAAGCGGTTCCTCGCCACATATGCTTCTTGGCCCAGCAGTCCGCGGAGAAGGCCATCAAGGGCGCCCTGATATTCCCCCTCGTTGAGTTTCCCTATATCCACGACTTAGAGCGACTTCGGAATCTGCTGCCGGCCGAATGGCGGACGCGGCTGGACCAGATCGATCTGCGCGGACTCACTAGCTTGAGCCAGTGGGCAGTGGAGTCACGGTATCCGGGCGAAGGGGAGGAACCGGATACGGAGAGAGCGCGAGTGGCTGCGTCAACTGCCCGACAGGTTCTGGAAAGCATGATCGCTGAATTGTCCGCCGCTGGGATGCGCCGGGGGCCGTAGTGAGTCCTGATTGACCAGCGTCTGGCCATGTCTCTGTTTCACAATGGACTGTCATCCCATGTATAACGAACCCTTCGGCTGGCTGTGGATCGCGCTGGGACTGGCGGCGGGCGCGGTGATCGGGGTGTGGGCGGAGGGCGAGGACTGGCTGGGCGGGTATGGCCATCGACGCCGGCGACTGGTGCGGCTCGCGCATATCTCGTTCGTCATGCTCGGCCTGATTAACATCTTGTTCTCGATGTCGCTGCAACGCATGACGCTGCCGCCGCCGTGGCGCGACGTGGCCTCGTGGACGCTGATCATCGGCGCCATGACAATGCCGATGTCCTGCTTCCTGACCGCGTGGAAGCGCGCGCTCAACCCGGTGTTCGCCATCCCGACGGTGTGCTTGATCATCGGAACGGGCCTGGCCGCCGCTGGCCTGTTCCTGGGAGCCGCTCGATGAAGATCAGCCTGATCGCCATGAGCGGGGTGCGCGCCGCCAACGAGGAACTGACGAAGTTCGGCCTGACGCTGCCCGGCTTCGTCGAACGCAGCAAGGTCATCGCCTCGCTGCCCAGCCTGTCGCTGCTGACGCTGGCCGGACTGACCCCGCCCGACGTTGAAGTGGAGTATCGCGAGATCCGCGACGTCGAGGACGGGGCCGCCGCGCCGACGGATTGCGACCTGGCGGCGATCTCGACCTACTCGGCGCAGATCTTCGAAGCGTACGATTTGGCGGATCGCTTTCGGGCCGCGGGCGTCCCGGTCGTCATCGGCGGACTGCACGCCAGCGTCCTTCCCGACGAGGCGCTCGAACACTGCGCGAGCGTGGCCGTCGGCGAGGGCGAACCGCTGTGGCCGCGCATCATTGAAGACTTTCGCCGCGGCCGTCTGCAACGAGTCTATCGCCCGGCCCCCGACGAATGGCACGACTTCGCCTCGTCTCCCATGCCGCGCTATGAGCTGCTCGATCCCGCGCGCTACAACCGCCTGACGGTGCAGACCAGCCGCGGCTGCCCGCACCGCTGCGACTTTTGCGCGAGTTCCATCCTGCTGACGCCGAAGTATCAGGTCAAACCGGTGGAGCGCGTGATCGCCGAGATCCGGCGAATCAAGGAGATCTGGCGCAACCCGTTCGTCGAATTCGCCGACGACAACAGTTTCGTCCAGCGTCCCCACTACAAGCGCCTGCTCGGCGCGCTCAAGGAAGAGCGAATCAAGTGGTTCACCGAGGCGGACGTCTCCATCGCCGACGATCCGGTTCTCTTGGATCTCATGCGGGAAAGCGGCTGCCGACAGGTCCTCATCGGACTGGAAAGCCCGACCGCGGAGGGGCTGGACGGGATCGAACTGCGCGGCAACTGGAAACGGGCGCGCCATCCGCGTTACGAAGAGGCGATCCAGGCGATCCAATCGCGCGGCATCACGGTCAACGGCTGCTTCATCCTTGGGTTGGATGGAGACACCGAAGAAGTTTTTGACGCCGTCTATGGCTTCATCGACCGCACGGGGCTGTATGAAGCGCAGATCACCGTGCTGACGCCGTTCCCCGGAACGCCGCTGTACGAACGGCTGCATCGCGAAGGACGCATTCTTCAGGAGCGCGCGTGGAACCGGTGCACGTTGTTCGACATCAACCACGTCCCGTTGCGGATGTCGCCCGGGCGGTTGCAGCAGGGATTGATGGATCTGGCCCGGCGCGTCTACGACCGGGAGTTCATCCGCGACCGGCGCGAACGCTTCTTCGCCCAATTGCGCAAAGGGCGCGTCACCGCGCCCGCCATCTCCGAGGAGGAACTGGAACGATGAGAGATCGATGGATCAAGCCGTTGTTCTGGGTTGCCGCCGCGTACGACCTGGTGTTGGGCATCGTCTTTCTGTTGTTTTTCAAGTCGTTCTACGCGTGGCTTCAGATCGAGCCGCCGAATCACGACGGCTACGTGCAGTTCGCGGCGCTGCTGGTGGCGATTTTTGGAGTGGGATTTGTCTTCGTGGCGCTCGATCCGCCGCGCAATCGAAACATTATCATTATGGGCGTGCTGTTGAAGCTCTCCTACGCCGGCGTCGTGCTGGGGCACCATTTCCTGGGGTCCATTCCGATCATCTGGGTCCCATTCGCGTGGATCGACCTGGCGTTCGCCGTCCTCTTCCTCGGCGCATTGTCAGCCCTACGCGCCCGGGTGGCGGGCTGAGCGTTTGCGCCGGCGTTCTTGTGGCGTAGGCTTTCCAGCCTGCGCGTTGTTCAATCGCCATTCGTGAGATGCGCAGGCTGGAAAGCCTG
>JAPLSS010000195.1 GCA_026398515.1 Candidatus Sumerlaeota bacterium
CGCGGCCCCGAGCGGCGGCGCCATTACGCTTCATTATTACCTTCAGTCCATCGGCCGGCAGCGGGCCAACGAGTTGCGTTATCCACAGCAATTCGGCTACCATGGATGGGAGAGCGAACTAGTCGGGAAGATCGTCATGGACCGCGCCGCTACTCGCAAGGTGTTGGGCATCACGGACGCTCAATTCGACACGATCACTGACTGGTGGAAAGCCAACAAGGAGAGCGTGGAGCAGAAGTGGTGGTGGTGGCTGTACGATGAGGGAGGCTGCGTGCAAACAGGGGGCAAAGGCCGCCTCAACGTGCGCATGGCCCTGGGCTGTGGCCTGCAAATCTGGCTCAACACCCTCGACCTCTCCTACGACCGCGCCAGCGAGAAGGCCACACTGACGTGGGATTTGGTGGACATGTCGGGAGAGTTCCTGCTCTTGCGCTGGATTCGCGAGTCGGTCGACATGAACTATGAGGGAACGGAGCCCAGCGACATCACCCTGAATATGACCATCGGCCCGGACGGCGCCGATATGGACGCCGACATGGCGCAAGCCTGGGTGTTATGCAAGAACTCCGGGTCCAACGTGTGGGATTTTGAACCCGTGTGGGCCGACGTCTGCAACCTGACGTCCGAATACCTCAACGAGTCCATCTACGAATCGCCGTCCAAACCCTACGCCGACCTGACCGATACCGACGGCAATGGTTACACGAACGCGCCGAGCGCCTGGAACCTGAAGAGCGGCGAGACCTTGACTTTCGATTTCTCCGACAATGCCGCCAAGGGCAAGATATCCGTGGGCTTTCGCAAGCTCGAGCCGCCGAACAAGGAATTCGCCAAACAGATGACCGTGGTGGACGGCCAAAAGATCCAATATCGCGGGCCGATCGATTTCGCCGCGTGGTCAAAGGGGTGGAGCACATCCGACTGGGCGCGGCTGGGCGGCCTGCTTCCCTGGGGCGAACCATACTTGATGTTGCTCATCAAGCCTCTGGGCGACACGGATTTCCCCGATCCACCTCAGCCCGCGCCGCAACCAACGTCCGATCCGGATCGGGTGATCCCGCCGTTTCCCGACCCCGCGCTGGAGCCCACCCCGCCGCTGCCGTCGAGCGGACGCACCGTGAAATACGACTTCTACAAGTTCTTCGACGTGCCGATGGTGGCCGACCGTTGGAAGGAGTATGCCGCCAACGATTACGTGCGCATCAACAGCCTGGCCTACCCGGTCTCCTATCAGACAACGGCGTACTTCACGAGCGCCAACGCCAGCCAGGTCGCCCCTTTCGATGACAAGTCCTCTGGCTGCCGGCTGAGAGTCACGGCGCGCAACCTGCCGGAAATCGCCATCGACAAGATCGGCGGCGGCTCGCAGCCGGCCGGTTTCCTGCCCCGCAATCTGATGGGTGGGCTGCCGGAGGGCGTCGCCGGAGGAACGGCGACATATAACTTGCATCTGCAATACGGCACGCGAGATCGAGAACACATTTACCGCCAACAGGAGTACTGGGGCTACTACGGCTGGGAGAACTTCATCGACGCGCGGCTGACGATGGACAAGGCCGGCGCCGAGAAAGTGCTCGGCATCGCCGACGCCGAGTTTACCGATTTCCAGGCTTGGTTCGCCAAGAACAAGGGCAATCTGCAGGATAAGTGGCGGCTGTGGATCTACGAGGAGTTCAAGAAGGCCAAGCCAATGCCTTTCTTCAACTACCCGATCGAGATTTGGGCTCTTGACATCCGCCACGTGTCGAACTCGCCGACCGAAGTCGTCCTCGACATGATGATACTGAACGAGGCGCATGACGTGTTGTTAGGCCGCTGGTTCAACCAAACGTTCATGCCGAAGTTCGAGGCCCCGTACAGCGATATGTTCTTGAAAATGGCCATCGGCCCAAGCAGCGCCGACGTCGATCTGGATACGGCGTTGGATTGGTACTTGTACGGCGACGTGGCCTCTACGTCCGAGGTCGAGCCTTGGGTCATGGATGTCGAAACGGGCGACAACCCCTTCCTGTGTAACCAGTATCGACTGACAAACTCGCCGGCATACCCTTACTACGCCCTCGATCAGGGATTTGACCACACGCCGACGGCGTGGGACCTGGCGGCCGGCGAGCAGGTCAACGTCCACTTCGCCGACGCGGGACTCGACCTGACGGGTATGCGACCCGCGCCGGCCGATTTCCCGAAGGGCATAACCTACACTCCTGGGCGCCTCTATTCGATCACGGGGCCTGTTGACCTCACGGCCTGGTCGCGCGCCAAGTTTCCCGAAGATTGGAAGCGCGCCGGCGGCCTGCTTCCGTCGGGTCTGCCGCGGCTGGAGTTCACGGAATCGGGTAAGACATCGGACCAGCGCTGATCACCTCAAGGAGCCCATCTATGAATTACAAACCCGCGCGTGCTCTCCTGGCCTTTGCGCTCGTTGCCAGCGCCGTCCACGGCGGATCGGCCAAGGCCAAGGCAGGAAAGGCCGCCCGTTCGTCCGAAGAAAAGGGCGAGGTCCGTTTCGAACCGGCGGAGTTGGTCTCCAGCAACGCCAGCGCCGTCGATGCCGCGGCGATCACGGCCTGCATTCAATCTTCGTGGGAACGCTACCTGAGCCAGGACATCCCGGGCTACACGGCCCTGTTCGCCCCTGATGCCACGCGCATGAGCCAGCGCTCCAGCAGCTTGCAGCAGGGACGGGAGGCCATCGCGGCCGGCATGCCGCGCGAATGGGAAGCCTTTGAGCGCCCCGAGGGCGTCATCACGGAGAAGATGACCATCCAACGGGCCGAGTTTACCGTGGACGCGCCCACCGCGGCCACCGCGGCGACGGCGCTCTACTGGGTGAGCGTCTCCGGCGGCGCGCGCTGGTCTTACACCGACGAGGGATTGGTCTTCCAGACCTTCGCCCGCATGGATGGCTCGTGGAAGATCACGCATCAGACCGACGCCTGGTCGCTGGATTACGAGATCGGCCAGCAAACGCCGGGGACAAGCCGGAGGTTCGAGTTCGACTATGTCTACCCGGTGAAGGACTTGAAGCGGGCCGTGGAGTTTTACACGCCCGTGCTCGGCGCGCCGGAAGCGGTCGAGGCGGACCGGGCCTCTTACAATCTGAAAGGCGTGCGGTTCCTCCTCGACGCGAACGATCTCGATGGCCATGCGGTCATCGAGAACGGCCTGCCGAGCGGCTACGCGATCCTCTACGTGGACGACGTTGCGGCGGAGCGGGATCGCCTGAAGGCGGCCGGCGTGGAATTCCTCGCCGGGACCGACGCGACCCTGAAAACCCGCAGCTCCGACTCTTATGCGATCGGCCTGGACCCGTCGAAAAACGTCTTTGTGCTGATGCAAAGAAACTTCACGGCGGCGAAGGCCGCGGCGCCTCCGGAACCGTCCGGTTTCAACGGAGACGATCCGTACATCCAAGCGGCCCGGAAGATCGCCACCGCCTGGCTCCGGACCGACGCGGCTACGCTCTCCGCCTGCCACGGCGCCAATGGAAGATGGTTCGACGACACGCGCCTGACCACCCGCGGCATGGAAAGAGGAAAGGACGGCATCGCCTCGGCGCTTCCGACTCTCTATAGGTCGAAGTACGATCGCACGCCGGAAGGCCTCATCGCCTCGATGGAGGCGTCGTCCGTGCGCGTGCGGGCGGTCGGACCGCGGACCCTCGTAAGTTACGCAATGAAACTCGCCGGAACGGGCGTTCATCCGTTTCAAGAGACTGCGTTTGTAACTCAGGTATTCGAAAGCCCCACGAGCATCGCCCACACGTTCATCGTCGCCAACAACCGCCCCGCCGCGATGGCCCTGGAGTTGGATTACACCGGCTATCCGGTGGTCGATCTGAAGGGGGCGGAAAGATTCTACACCAACGTCATGGACCTGGGCGAACCCTACACCGACCAGGGCTATCGCGGCTATTGGAGCTCGTTCGCGGTTTTTGGGATCTACGTGGCTCGCCCCCAGCGCGACAGCGGTCTGCCGCGGGCCAGACAGTCCAATGGCTATGTCAGTTTCTGGGTCCACTCCGCCGAAGAGGCCTGCGCCTATCTCCAGCAACACGGGGCGGCGTTCCCCAAAATCCCGGCCATCACTTCAACAAGCGGAATCGACAAGGAGCCCGGCTACATTCAGGTCGCTGGAACCGACAGCGAAGGCAGTCTGGTCATCTTCACCGAATACACCGGCCGGCGCAAGTAACCAATCTCTTGGGCATTCGGTATCATGACGCACTGCAAAACAGTCATTCTGAACGCCTTTTCGCTGAAGGCGCTGAATGTTTCGTCTCAAAAGTGGTATAAGAAACAGGCGGAACTGGACTCAAACCTTTCCTGGGTCAAAGATCAACTCAAGGCGCATCACCCGGTTCTGTGCGGGGTCAAGTTGTATCCCGACGAACATCCATCCTAGTCTTACGATTATGCGGTTCTCGTCTTAGGCTTCAATGACGATGGCCTGTGCGTGAATACGAATAAGGAGAGTGAGTATGTTCCCGGAGCACCCTGGCCATAGAGACGAACGCGGCGCTCTCGGCGGCGTTCAACGGACGCGGGAGACGGCGCCGCGAGAGATGACCCGCCGCGATTTCATGAACAATGTCTTGATCGGCTCGGCCGGCCTAGCGGCGGGAGCGTCGCTGAGCGGGCTCGCCCGCGGGACCGACGGCGGCGACGGCCAACCGGAGATCCGGGTCAAGGGCGATAAGTTCGACCAGTGCCACGCCCTGCGGAAGGGGAAGGAATGGGGTATTCCGCAGCCCTCGGGGGATCTCTACGACTGCATCATCATCGGCGGGGGCGTGAGCGGACTGGCGGCGGCGTGGAAGCTTCGGCAACTAAAACACGACAACATCCTCCTGCTGGAAAAGGATGACGCCGTCGGCGGGTTTGCCCGCGACGAGAGCAGCGGAGAGTTAGTCTACAGCATCGCCGCCGCGTACACCGCCTACCCGGACAACGACGAACTCGTCGCGCTCTACGCCGACATCGGGGTCGTGACCGGCGTCGATGCCCGCGGGAACGCCATCATCGCGGAACGCTATCTTCCGCAGTCGATTGCCGACAAGGACTACATCGACGGGACTTGGTATGACGACGCCTGGGACTCCGGGATCAACAACCTGCCCTTCCCCAAGAACGTGCGCAACGACTTCCGGGCCTTCCGGAAGGACCTCCGAAGCTGGTACAACTACGTCGGCGCCGACGGTCGCGACGGATTCGCCGTGCCCACGGACCAGTCGACCACCGATGCCAAGGTCCGGAACCTGGACAACCTCTCGCTGCAGGAGTACATCGCCGGCAACGGCTGGGACCCGAAGGTATCCGAGTTCTTCGATCCATTCATCCGTTCGTCAATGGGTTCCACGCACGACAGAATCTCGGCCTGGGCGGCGATCAGTTTTCTTTCGGGCGAGTTCGGTTTCGGATCGGGCGGCCGAGCGCAGGGAGCGTCCACCGAGCAAGACACGAGCACGCTGGCGCAGCCGGGGGGCAATGGGTACCTATCCCGCCTCCTCGCGGATCGGATCGGCCACGAGCGCCTCCGGACGAATGCGTTTGTCATTCGGGCCGTCAACGCGGGCGACGAAGTTCACGTAACCTATCTGGAGGCGGAGATCCCGACAACCGCCCGCGCCAGGACCGTGATCTACGCGGCGCCCCGCTACATGGCCCGCCACCTGCTCCCCGATCTGGCCGCCGCCAGCCGCAACGAAGGCGGCGCGTTCCACTATGCGCCCTATATCGTCGCCAATGTCCACGTAAGCCAGACTCCCGCCGGCGCC
>JAPLSS010000643.1 GCA_026398515.1 Candidatus Sumerlaeota bacterium
TCCTCGACGCCCTGGAGGAACTCGGCCTGGCGGAAAACACGGTGATTCTCTGGACAACCGACCATGGAGATGCGCTCGCCTGCCACGGCGGCCATTTCGACAAGCGCTCGTACATGCCCGAGGAGATGGTCCGCATCCCAATGGCCCTCCGCTGGCCAGGGCGAATCGCAGCGGGGCAAACGTCGCAGCGCCTCGTCGGCACTCTTGACGTGGCGCCGACCCTCCTCGACGCGGCCGGGCTTTCCTTCTCGCAACCCGTCGACGGCGCCAGCGTGCTCCCCCTCTGCTTCGATTCCTCCTCGCCCTGGCGCGACGCCTACTTGTGCGAGACCCACGGCCACGCGGAGAACGTGGTTGGCCGGCTGGTGGTCGCGGACCGCTACAAGTACATCGCCACGCAGGGGCAGATGCACGAGCTCTATGACTTGCAGGAAGACCCCTACGAGATGAACAACCTCATCGACGCCCCGGCGCATCAGGGAATCCTCGCGGACATGCAGGCGCGCCTGGCGTCCTGTCAGCGCGAGACGAATGACAAGGCCGATGGTTTGAACTGAAGGCGGTAGGGACATGGGGACGAATACCGGCTGTCTCTATTCCCCCGGGCGCGCCGAATCTCCGTGCATTGGATCGAGCAAGGGATTCACGCGCGCCATGCAATCCACCAGGATGGTCCAGGGCTCGTCGTCGGCGTTGACGAGGCCATAGTTGCTGTTCTCGCCGTCAAACCGTCCGGTCGCGGGTTCGTCTACGTACCCGAACCAATGATAGCCGAGCACGAACGGGGCTTGCGCCAGAGCGGTCACGTAGCGCTCGAAACCGTCGGCGCGGTCCTGTTGGGTTGCGACGGGCTTGCCCCCGCCCCGGGTGTTGGGCA
This sequence comes from Candidatus Sumerlaeota bacterium, assembly GCA_026398515.1. Taxonomy (GTDB): domain Bacteria; phylum Sumerlaeota; class Sumerlaeia; order JAPLSS01; family JAPLSS01; genus JAPLSS01. The sequence continues at coordinate 878 of JAPLSS010000643.1, forward strand.
GGCCCGAGTCGGCGGCCTTGAACGAAAATTCGGTCAGCAGGATGGGGCGGCCCGTGGCGCGATGCAGATCGGCGAGCGCGTCGATTGGCGCCTCGTGGGTGTAGCTGTTGAAGGAGACCACGTCGACGGAGTCCTTGAGGGCGTCGAGGGTTTCGGGCGGGGCGGCGCCGGCAAAGCGGCACCCCAGAATGAGATGGTTGGGGTCGACGGCTCTGACGGCGTCGTGGGCGACCCGGAAGTAGACGCGGGCATACTCGCGCAAGAAGTCGCCGCGCGCCGCGGCGGCGGCGGCCTCCGCGGCGCCGGTCATCGGGAGCGAAGCGAGGTCCGCCAGGTTGTCGAGCGACGCAAGGTTCGTCCCCCATGCGCGGTTGAAGTCCTCGACGGTCGTCCAGCGCGCGCGCAATACGCGGACGGCGGCCTGCTTGCCGGGCGCGTCGGCGGGCTGGCCGAGGAACTCCTCGAAGAGGCTCCTCTTCGACCGCCAGTCCGCGCCCCAGCGCAATTCGTTGTCGGTGAAGTAGCCGATCAGGAGAGGATCGTGGACGCGCGGCGCGCACATCTTGCGCGCCTGCTTCCGAGCGGCCGGTTCGAACGTAGGGTCGAACACGTCGGCGACCTTGCCGTGCTGCCACTCGGCCCCCGCGCTGGCGGCCAGGTCGATCAGATAGACGTAGGGCATCCCGAGGGAGTGGGTCTCGATGTTCGACCACGCGCCGATGGTGTTGAAGCCCCAGCCGCGCAGGCGCGGAACGACGCCCTCGGCGAACTTGCCCACCGAGCCGTACTTCGCGTCGAGGGCGCGCTGAAACGGCGAATCGCCCAGCGCGGGCGAGAAGCCGTTGTTGTAGAGAACGCAGTTGACGCCCTTGGAGAAGAACGCGTTGCCATCGGGAGTGATCAGCCACCAGACGCCGTCGAGCTGCTCGACGTGAAAAAAGCCGAAGGCCTCGCCGCGCA
>JAPLSS010000214.1 GCA_026398515.1 Candidatus Sumerlaeota bacterium
CTAAGTACACCTCAACACAATAAAGGGGTCAAAATAGTATTGCATGGTTCTGCGCGATTCCTGTAAGGTTGACGGCAACTTCTGCCGGAGGTTGCTGCTATGGCGCGCGGGCGCAAGACCAGTCTGGTCATCACGTTGAGTCCGGAAGAAAGAGATGAGTTGGAATCATGGCAACGTTGCAGCACGATGCGGGCCGGACTGGTCCGTCGCGGCCGGATTGTGTTGCTGCTGAGCTCGGGGGTTTCCCTCTCGGAAACAGCGCGAAGGGTGGGCATTCGACGACGATTTGTGGAGAAGTGGGCCCGGCGTTTCTTGGCGGAGCGGATCGATGGACTGGGGGATCGGCCGGGGCGAGGCCGGAAGCCTCTTTTTTCCCTCCAGCGGTGGCGGTGCATCTGGTGAAACTGGCGTGCGAGCGTCCGGACGGACTGGGCCGCTCGTTGAGCCAGTGGGACTGCGCGGAACTGGCGCGGCAGTTGGAGGACGAAAGCGTGGTCGAAACCATCTCGGCGCAAACGGTGCGGCGCATCCTGTGGCACCACAAGTTGAAGCCGTGGCGCTGGCACATGTGGCTGACGCCGAACCGGCCGCGCGACGCCGCGTTCTACGCCGCGGTGACGGAGTTGATCGACCTGTATACGCGGCCTTTGGGCGAGGATGAAGTCGTCTTGTCGGTGGATGAGAAGACCTCGCTTCAGCCGCGGCCGCGCAAGCATCCGACCAAGCCCGCCCAGCCGGGCAATCAGGCCAATCTCGTCGAGCACGAGTATGGCCGCGCCGGAGCGTTGCAGTTGTTCGCGGCCTTTGACACGCGTAGCGGGAGCGTCTATGGCCAGTGCTATGCGCGCAAACGCCAGCACGAGTTTATCGCCTTCTTGGCGCATGTGGAAGAGCGCATTCCCACGACGGTCAAGATCATTCACCTGGTCTGTGACAATCTCAAGGTGCATTCCGGGCGACAGGTGCAGGAGTGGCTTCAAAAGCATCCGCGCTTCCGCTTTCATTTCACGCCCGTGCATTGCTCGTGGATGAATCAAGTCGAGCAATGGTTCAGTATCCTGCAGCGCAAGCGCTTCCGCATCGCGGACTTCGCTTCCGTGGATGACCTGCGCGCCAAGATGGATCAGTTCATCGCCGAATGGAATCAACACGCGCATCCTTTCAATTGGACGACGAAATCGGTGGCGAAAGTCATGGCGAAAGCCCCGCGGGAAATGGCCGCATGACTTTGCCCCCTTTATTGTGTTGAGGTGTACTAAGGCATTCGGCGGACTTGACGGCCGCTTCGCCGACGGCCAGGGCGCGCAAGCCGTGGCGCAGAGTCGACTGATTCTCTTCTTCGCCGCGAATCGCCTTGGCGAAGTTCTCATACAGCCGCTTGAGGGCCACGTTGCCGTCCGGCTCGAGTTTCAACGCCTCCTGTTGCGGCTCGATCATCTCCTTGCTGTCCATGAAGCCGTTGTGGCGCACGACGGTGATCTCGCCGCCGCCGGCCGTGACCACGAAGCCCTTGCGCCCGATCGCCTGGAAAACGTTCTTCGGCTTGGGGCAGGCCATGGAGGCGCTGAAGTTTGCCATCACCGGCTCGCCGTCGCGATCGAGATCGACGAGGATGCTGACGAACTCG
>JAPLSS010000327.1 GCA_026398515.1 Candidatus Sumerlaeota bacterium
GCGGCGATGCCGAGGTCCGGCAGGTAGTCGGGCGCTTCGATGGTCTTTTCGCGCACGACGGCTTCGTCCACCGGATCGAACCGAAACGCGCGGCGGGCCAGCGCGCCGAGCGCGGCCATATCGGCTTCCCTCAACGGGCGAAGAATCATGACAGGCGCGTTCTCCTTTCGCGGCAAAGGCGTTCGATGAGGTTCGGAGTGACGCCTTTAGGCGTTACCCCAGGCGCCTCCGGCTTGGCCAGCCTATCGTGCGCGGACTGGCAGCCCACGCCACGCTACGCCGATTTTTTGAGCAGCGGCCATGTCCCTTCGGGCCACCCAGGAAAACCCGAAAATGAGGTTCGGAGTGCGACCTTTAGGTCGTAGCGGTTTCGGACATCTTGTACGACCTGAAGGTCGCACTCCGAACCTCATTTTCGGGAGAGCCAGCCATTGCTCTCAGGGCCACCCAGCATGAAACGAACAAGAGGGTAGGGAGTCCCGCCTTTAGGCGGAATCATCGATGGCCCGTCTAAGTTCGATGCGCGACATTCCGCCTACAGGCGGGACTCCCTACCCTCTTGTTCGGAGAGGTGAAACGCTTTGCGCAGCAGCTCCTCTTGTTCCATCCGATGCGCGCCGTGCGAGCCGGTGGCCGGGCTGCCCGCGGCCGGGCGGCTGACGCAGGAGAACGGGAATCGGTCCAACAACCGCTCGCCGAACCGCGCGCGCAGGTCTCGCCACGCGCCCATGTTCTCCGGCTCTTCCTGCACCCATGCCGCCGAAGTTCCCTCCGCATACGGCAAGGCCTTCTCAAGCGCCGCCGCCGGAAGCGGGTACAATTGCTCGACCCGCACGATCGCCACGTCCGTCCGCTTCGTCTCTTCGCGCCGCTGCGCCAGTTCGTAGTAGATCTTTCCCGAACAAAGCAGAATGCGCCGAATGGACGCGGCGCCGGCGGGGCGTTCGTCGGGAATCACCCGCTGAAATTCGCCGCGCGCCAGATCGTCCAGCGTCGAGACCGCGCCCGGATGCCGCAGCAGGCTCTTCGGCGTCAGCGCGATGAGCGGCTTGCGCCATTTCCGCAAAGCCTGCCGGCGCAGGCAATGGAAATACTGCGCCGGCGTGGTCGGATTGACGATCTGGATGTTATCCTCGGCGGCCAGCGACAGGAATCGCTCCAGACGCGCGTTGGAGTGGTCGGGGCCTTGCCCTTCGAAGCCGTGCGGCAGGAGCAGCACGAGCCCGTTTAGCCGGTTCCACTTCTCCTCGCCGCTGGCGATGAACTGGTCGATGTAGACTTGGGCGGCGTTGGCGAAGTCGCCGAATTGCGCCTCCCAGAGGATCAGGCCGTCGGGACAGGCGCTGCTGTAGCCGTATTCGAATCCCAGGACTCCCGCTTCGGAAAGCGGGCTATTGCGAATCTCGACCGGCGCCTGCCCCTCGCACAGGCACTGCAAGGGAACGTAAGCGTGGCCGTCCTCGACGTCGTGCAGCACGGCGTGGCGCTGGCTGAACGTGCCGCGCTCGCTGTCCTGGCCGCTCAGGCGCACGCGCACGCGCTCGCACGCCAGCGTGGCGAAGGCGAGCGATTCGGCCGCCGTCCAATCCAGCGGCCGCGCCCCGCGCGCCATTTCGCGCCGCTGTTCGAGGAACCGCGAGATCTTCGGATGGGGATGAAAGTCGTCGGGCAGGCGCGTCTGCGCGTCGAGGAGGAAGGCCAGGCATTCGTGGTCGTAGCGGGTGTCGGCCTCGTCGGATGGGTCTTCCGGCCCGCCGCGATAGTTCTGCCACAATTGCCCGAGGACGCTGGGGCGGTGGGGATTGACGACCTCCTTGCGCCGGGCGGCGGACAACTCGTCTTCGAGATCGCGGCGGCGGCTCTGGACAATCGCGTCGGCCTCGTCGCGCGTGATCTCGTTCATCGCCAGGAGGCGTTCGAGGTAGCCCTCGCGCACCGATTTCCGCTTCTCAATCGCCCGATAGAGAAGCGGCTGGGTGAACGCCGGCTCGTCGCTTTCGTTGTGGCCGTAACGGCGGTAGCAATACATGTCGATGACGACGTCGCGCTTGAACGTCTTGCGGTACTCCATCGCCAGGCGCACGACTTGCGCCACCGCCTCGGGGTCTTCGCCGTTCACGTGGAAAATCGGGATCTGGAGCATGCGGGCGACGTCGGTGGCGTAGACGCTCGAGCGGCCGTCCTCGGGCGAGGTGGTGAACCCGATCTGGTTGTTGACGACGATGTGCAGCGCGCCGCCGACCGAGTAGTGGGCCAGTTCGCTGAGGTTGAGCGACTCCTGCACGATCCCCTCGCCGGCGAACGACGCGTCGCCGTGGACGAGGACGCACAGCGATTTGTCGCGCCCGTCCGCGCCCCAGCGGTCCTGTTTCGCGCGCGCCAGCCCCATTGCCACCGGGTTGATGAACTCCAGGTGGCTGGGATTGAAGCACAGCATGAGGTGGATGCGCCGCCCCGTCGCCGTGACCCAGTCGTTGTGGTAGCCCAGGTGGTATTTCACGTCGCCGCGGCCCATGCTTTTCGCCGCTTCCTGATCCTCGAACTCGGCGAAGATCAGGCGCGGGCTTTT
>JAPLSS010000644.1 GCA_026398515.1 Candidatus Sumerlaeota bacterium
ATCGAGATCGGTTCGGCGAGGCATGGGGCGCTCCAAGTTCGGAGTTCAGGGTTCGGAGTTCGGCGTTCGATGTTTCGTGTTCTCCGCGCCTCCGTGGTGAGAATCACGCGCCCGCGTGGCGCCGATGGCGAGTCCATGCCACGGCGCCAAAGAAAACAACGATCCACGCCAGGATCGATGCAACGCTGACCGCGGCGCCGCGATCGAACGCCTTCGGATGGTACGTGAATTCCACGTCGCGCGTTCCGGGTTCGAGGAAGACGCCGGTGAGCGCCCAGTCGACCGGGATCGTGTTCCGCGCCTTGCCGTCGACCATCGCCTGCCATCCCGGATAGTACGACTGCCCCAACACCAGAACCGACGCCTTGGGCGCGCTCACCCGGAATCGCCAGCGTCCGTAGCCGCCTTCGACCGTCTCGACCTTCGTCGGCAGATTTTCCCTCGCCGGCGCCGCGGCGAAGGGGTTCGCCTCCTCGACCACGGCGCGGTTCTTCCAATCATATCGCGGCGCCAGGAGACACGCCAGGACCGGCGTCGGATCGCCCGGCTCCATCGAAGACAAATCGACTGCCTCGGCTTCGGCCAGAAACGCCGGACCGATCGGATCAGGATTCTCATACACCTTCAACCCAAACGGAAACGCCTGCGCCAGCCGATAGTCCAGCGACTCAAGCGGCTCATAAGAAAGAACGACTCTCACATTGAGCAAGGACAGGAGACGCGGCGCCGCGATCCGCTCCAGGAACATGAACGCGCGCGGCGGCGCGTCCAAGTCCCGGCCCGCCAGCGCGTTGGAATACTGGCCATAGCGCAGTGAATTGAGCGGATCGTAGCCGCGCGGCGTGGGCAGGCCGTAGAGAATTGGACGGTTCGGATACAACTCCAATTGGTTCTGATCCACGGTCCAATAGAAGACGTTGTCCTCCCACGTCCAGCGTTCCCCCGGGGCCAGGCGCCGAGCCACCGCCTGGCGCGCGTCGGTGTCGGGGTAAAACTGCTTCGCAAAATCCTTGCGCGGGGTGGTCTGCGCCATCGAGACGCCAAACGACCCGGCGTCGGCCAAAACCGCGAGAAGCGCGCAAGCGGCCGCCGGCGCGCCCAGACGTTTGTTTCGCAAGGCAAGCAAGACGGCCAGTGCGACTCCGGCGCTCAACGCCAGGCGCAGCGCCCCGCCCTGAAACGCCACCGCCAATTCGCTCGCCGCGCTTGGGTTCGCCAGCAGCGCGCCGAATCCGCGCGCCTCAGCCATGGCCGGCGCCCAAACCGGCTCGAACGCCGTGAGGGCCAGCCCCGCCGCGGCCATCAGCCCCAGAGCGGCCATGGCCCCCGCCCGCGCCCCGCGCGACTCTTTCTCGGCGACTCGCTTCCAGCCCAGACCGGCCAGAACCGCCAGTCCGAGCTGGTATGCCAGCACCCAGCGCGCGGGCACGCGGAAGCGGTTGAAGCCGGGAACAAACAGGTAGGCGAGGCGGAACAGCGGCGAGTATTTGCCTGGCGCGAGCGCGGCCCACAGCGCCAGGCATACAAACGCGTAGACCGCCAATCGCCGCTCCTGGCGGTCCCCCTTGCGCCGCAACGCCGCCAACCCCGCCACGGCCAGCGCGGGGGCCAGAACGCCGGCGAATCCGTTGAACTCCCAATAGCCGATGTCGCTGCCCCAATAGATCGCTTCATCCGACGGATGTCCGAACAGGAACGGCGCGAGGTAGGTGAGGACCCAGGAGAAGCGGAACGACCCGTCGGTCACGAATTCCCAGCTGGCTCCGCGTCCCCGGTCAAAGGAAAGAGCCGTGAACTCGCGCGTCGGCGCCCACTGGACGGCGGTCAGCCCCAGCGCGACGAGCGCCGCCGCGCCCAGCCCCGCCCACGCCAGCCAGCCGCTGAGCGGGATGCCGAAGGGATGGCCGATTGCCGATTGCCGATTGCCGATTGAAGGGAGCGAGGCCGGACCTCCAGCAGTGGTCGAGGGAGGTTGGCCGTGGGAACTCTGAGAGGACGGCGCGGCGTCCACTCCGTCCACTCTGTCCACCCCGTCCACTTCCGCTCCGCCGCAACGCCGGTGCAGCAACAAAACCCCCGCCAATGCGTACACAGCCACCAACACCCACGAATAAAACGCGATCTGCGGCGCGCCGGCGAGCAGTTGCATCGCCCCGGCCGCGCCCAGCAACAGCCAC
>JAPLSS010000809.1 GCA_026398515.1 Candidatus Sumerlaeota bacterium
GGCACGTCGTCCCGCGCGAATTCGCCGTGAAGGAGGGGCTGAAGTTCGACCCCGAGGTCTTCCCCATGCCGTCGTTTCGCGGCTATTGGCTCCTCGGCGCGGGAATGCCGCTGCCGGCCGACGCGCCCGCCGACGCGGAAACCATTGAGTTGGCCGCGCCGGATGTCGCGCCATTCCTCTCCATGTCCAAGAGCGGCGAGCAGTTGCGCGACGCGCTGGTCTATCGCCGAAGCGGCGATCAGTGCGACTGGAACTACAGCGAGTTTGTGAGCGTCGTCGCAGTCGACCGAGACAAAAAGACCGTGACGCTCAAACGCTGGCCTCACGAAGCCGTCGGCGACTGGAAAGCGTTTCGCCAGGGAGAGGCGTGGGTGGCGCCGAGCGTCGGGTCGATCTACCGCCAGAAGAACGGCGGCGTTTGGATCAAAACGTGGATTCCCAATTTGACCTCCTTCTGTCCGCGCGACCCGCGGACGGGGTTGAACGCGGCCGAGTGGTGGGCGCGGCACTTCGCCCGCCTGTGGAAGAACCGCATCGCCGCCGCCGACCCGCATCCCGACGGGTTTGAATTCGACGGCCTGCGCGCGAGCCGCGAGAGCGATGGCGACAACGACGGCGTGGCGGACGGGTGCGTGCGCGAAGGAGTCGATCTGTGGTTTCTGGGCCTCTATGACTGTTTCCGCATGATGCGCGAAGGGGGCAAGGGATTCGAGGGCGCCGACGACGCGCTGATCCTCTCCGACTCCAGCACGCCGCAGGCGGTGCGTTGCCTTTCTCTGCTGAACGGGTCGGAGAACGAGGAGTTTCCCAGCTTCGGGGGCGTGAAGTACTTCCCGACCGGGATGGACTTCTTCGGCAAGGACCTGCTCGAGTATCCGTGGGACGAATATCACGCCGGGCGCGAGGGCGTGTACAACTGGCTCGGCGCGCCGCTGGAAGAGCCGCGGCGCCTTCAGGACCGTCTCGGGCCTGATTTGCTGACGGAGGGGCCGCGCGCGCAGACATGGACGCTGGAGGGCGCCGGCGCGGGCGAGGGGATCCTGGGGCCGACGAACGGCGACCTGGGCGGGCGCCCGGCCATTCAGGCGGTCGTCCCGGCGCCGCGCCCCGGCGCGAACTCGCAGGCTGGGTGGCCGAAAGCCTCTTCCCGCGTTCGCCTCCTCTCGCCGCCCACGCGCGAGGCGTTGGACCCCGGCAAGGAGTACTGCGTGGAGTTCTGGGCCAGCGCGGAGCCGTCGTCCCCCGCGGAGAAGGATTCAACACTTGGCTCGTCGTGGCGTTGGATCGGCGCCAGTCTTCAAACCGACGACGCCGGCGGCGAGACGCAAACCTTCCTGGCCTCCGGCGAGCCGCGGTTCGTCTCGCTGACTCTGCGGCCTTCGCGCCAAGGCCCCAGCCGCGTCGCGTTCCACGTCGCCGGAGAACCCGGTCGGGCGCGGATCGCCGGGCTGCGGGTTCGCGAAGGGTGCGCCGAGGTGTTCGCGCGCCGCTTCGAGCACGGGCTGGCGCTGGCCAACGGCTCCGCCGTCGCGAGTTATACGTTTAACATCTCCGAAATTGGCGGCGGGCGGGCCTATCGCCGCTTCCAAGGCGCGCAGGCCCCCGACGTCAACAACGGCCAGCCCGTCGGCGACACGCTGACCCTTCCGCCGCGCGATGGGATTCTCCTGACGGCGCGCTGAGCGGCGCAGGCTTTCCGCCCTGTGGTTTCCGCGCCTGTCGTCATCCCTGCAATCACAGGCTGGAAAGCCGGGGCCACGGCGGCCGTGTCGGGATGCGCCCGTCGCCGAGACAGGCGCAAATCCGAACTTGACGGCGCCAGGGAGCCGCCTGTAAACTATGCTTGCTATCGGGGAAAGTTGGCTGCGACTCCGATAAAACACTAGCTCGGCGCCCGATTCCTGAATTATGGCGAAAACCCCTGCCGATCATCCCAATCATCCGCGCGGGCGGGTCCTCGTCGTCGACGACCAGGCGTCGTCGCGCTCGGCGTTGGAGGACCTGCTGAAGGACGAGGGGTTCGACGTGACGTTGGCCGCCGGCGGCCAGGAGGCGCTGGACCGGTGCGCGGCCGACGAGTTCGACGTGATCCTGCTGGATCTCTGGATGCCGCAGATCGGCGGCCTGGACGTGCTGAAGGAGCTGCAGCGGCGCGGCTGCCCGGCCGAAATCCTAGTTCTGACCGGCCACGGCACCATCTCGGCGGCGATCGAGGCCATCAAGCTGGGCGCGATGGATTTTCTCCTCAAACCCTGGACGGTCCACGACATGGGCGAGAAGGTCGCCCAGGCGGTCGAGGTCAAGCGCCAGAAACCAAAGGGGTCGCTGCATCGGGCGTTCCAACTCCTGGCCCGGGAGAGCCGCCTGACCGAGAAGCAGGTCCTGGTGTGCAAGCATCTGGTCGCGGGCCGCTCCAACCAAGCGATCGCCCGGGCGCTGGAGATCTCCGAGCACACGGTCAAGACCCACCTGAAGAACATCTTCGCGAGGCTGGGAGTGAAATCGCGCACCGAGTTGGTGGCGCGGGTCGTTTCCAGCCTGGAGCAATCGTAGGCGCGAACCGCCAGAAGCGAGATCATTGGGGCGGGACGGATATTCGCCGCATTGAATCAGCCGCAAAGAACACTGAATCAGCCGCAAAGAACGCATAGAACGCAAAGACAAGTTTGTTGTTCTTTGCGTTCTATATGAGTTCTTTGCGGCTGATTCAATGCGGTCAGTATAATGGAGATAGCCCTGCAGGTCCGGTTCCCTCTTCCCAAAAACATCGGGGCGGCTCCCGGACCAGGAACCGCCCCCTTCCCCCTCCCCTGTGGGTCCCACCCCTTGACGGCCCCACGTAAGTGTTACAACAGTCCCGCCACCTTCATGCAGATCGACGGGCGCCGCAGCTTGCTCAGCGCTTTCTGTTCCACCCGCCGCACGCCTTCCTGGCTCAGGCCCACCAGCCGGCTCGTCCGCCGCAGGCTGAGCGGCTTCTCCGTGTCGAACCCGAACCGCAGGCGCACGACGTGGCGCTCCTTCTCGGTCAAGTGATTCAGGACCTCGCGCACGCGGGCCGAACGCTCCTGGCTGGCCACGCGATCGACGGGCGAGGCCGTCGGCGGCGCCGGCAGAACGTCGCGCAACGACACGCCGTCCTCCTGGGTCTCATCGAGCGAAAGGATCGAATCGCGCATGCGCAGAAGGAGCGCCGTGTTTTCCTCCGACAGGTCGAGCGCTTGGGCCAGATCGCATAGGCTCGGCTCGCGGCCGTGCGTGTTGCGGTGCTTCTCCACCACGTCGCTCAAAACGCCGAGGAGGCGCGACTTGCGCATCGGCAGGCGAATGAGGTTGCTATGCTTGCGCAACGCCTGCTGTATGGACTGACGAATCCAGAAGGCGGCATACGTGGAAAACCGGAATCCCTTGCGGTGGTCGAATTTATTGATCACTTCCATCAGACCGATGTTGCCCTCTTGGATCAGGTCTTCCAGCGGCATGCCTCGCCCGACGAACTGACGAGCGATCCGAATGACAAAGCGTAGATTGGAGCGGATGATCGCTTCACGCGCTGTCGGATCGCCGTTGCGCAAACGCGTGAACACCTCGACTTCCTGCTCCTTGGTCAAAATCGGGTGATTTCCGATCTCGTCCAGATACGCTTTAAGACTGGATTCCTTGGCGTCCATCGGCAAGTCACCCCCTCGGCAATGCAACCCGCTCGCAGCTATGAACAACTGTCATGCCGCAAAAGTGGTAGGTCATGCACGATAACCGGTTTCCTCATGCAAGCGATTGATTTACAATAACTTACCGACATCTCCAGGGCGGGGATGGGCCCGGGAAGCCACCGGCTGAGAAATGGAAAACCAGGAATCTGTGTGTAGATTCCCGCACACAAAGAGGAATTCCGCACAGGGACGCATGCCTCGTTTGGAGGATAGGAATCGCACCCGCGGACACGACAACGCCCCCGAACAAGCGATCCCGAGAGCGCGGCGCCTCCCGCCGAGCGCAAGCAGGAGAAAATGGCTGAAAAAAAACTTGACAAACATAGCATAGGCGCTCTATGTATATACCTAGACGCTCGATGTATTTTTAGATGCATGGGAGGCGGAAAACATGGATTCGAGACTTCTCTGGGGCGCGGTCGACATGCTGATTCTCGACGTTCTCTCGCGCGGCCCGAGCTACGGATACGAAATCTCGCAGACCGTGCTGACCCAATCGCAGGGCTACTTCGAGTTGAAGGAAGGCAGCCTCTATCCGGCGCTGCACCGGCTGGAGCGCCAGGGGCTTTTCTCGTCGTACTGGATCGATACGGAAGACGGCCGGCGGCGGAAGTATTACCGGATCACCGCCGCGGGCGAGAAAGTCCTCGCCGCCCGGCGCGACGAGTGGATGCGCTTCGCGGCGGGAGTGAACGGCGTGCTGCAGAATCTGTCGCATCCGGTCTTGAGCTCGTAGTGCGACCTTCAGGTCGTATGAAGCGCTCGGAACGACTACGACCTGAA
>JAPLSS010000348.1 GCA_026398515.1 Candidatus Sumerlaeota bacterium
GCAGCATCTCGACGGCGAACTCCTCGCGGTCGATCCCCGCGCGCGAGTCCCACTCCTGGCGCCCCGGCGGCAGTTGCGCCTCGGCGATCTTCATCCCTTTCTTCCCATACGCTTCGGCATAGGCCTGATCGCTTCCATAGCGCGCTTGCAGGAACTCGCGATACAGCGTCGCGACGTAGGCCGGCGTCGGAGTGGGCATCTTGCCCAGCACGCTCGGCTCGTTCTGAATGTCAAACATCAATCCCGGAACGTCCTTATAGCGGCGGGCGATGAACTCGCACCACCAGCGCTCCTGTTCGAGTTGTTTGTCGGGGAGAAGAATGGGCGCGCCGTCGTGCAAGGTTGGGAAGAAAACAATCTGGTATTTCTGCATCGTCTGGATGAGGGCGTCGACCTTGCGCAAGCTCTCCTCCGGCGGATGGCTCCAGTCGAATTCGATGCCCTTGGCGCCGCCCATGATCGACGTCAGCCCCAGCGCGCGCAGCGCGTGCAGGCCGTGGTCGCGCATGGCGGAGAAGGTCCGGCGCCAGGCCAGCGGCGTTTCGGTAGCTTCCTGGAAAATGGCGCTATAGTGGTCGCTGCCGGTGAAAAAGACCGGGCGCTCGCCGGCGTGGAAGCAGTTGCCGCGCCACTTCAGCGGGAAGCCCTGGGCGATGACCGCGGGGTCCCACACGACGAAGCCGGTGGCCGCGCGATCGACCAACTGGCCGCCGATCTCCAGCGTGGCTTCGACCGTGTAGAAGTCGTCGCCGAATCGCTCGAACTTCCACTCGTGAACGACTTCGGTTTCCTTGCCCGGCTCGAGAGTCAGCGCCTTCTCTTCGCGGGCGACTTCGCGGCCGTCATCCTCGGCCAGCGCGCGCAGGGTCAGGCGCGCCAACTGTGGCGCCTCGCCCAGATTGTGCGCCTGAGCCCGCAGCGCGACCGGTTCGCCTTGCCGGTAGCATGCGTAGTTGGTCGCGGGAATGCGGAGAAAGGTTTTGGTCCGCATCGCGCCGAGAATGCTCTTGAACACCGCCCCCATCGCCGCGTCGCCGGGAGCGAAGAGGTCGCGGTTCGTCACTCCCGCGTAGGCCCATACGCCGCCGGCGAATGGCGGACGATAGTTGTACATGATGGAAAGGACCGGGCCGACCTCTTCGCCCGCAGCGTTGTAGCCGATCATCAACGGAATCCAGCGGCGCGCATCGACCGACTTTCCGTCGGCGGGCGCGCCGATTTTGCCCGAGGCCGCCCAGCCGTCCAAGGCGCCCGTAACTTTCAAGGTTGCGGGGACGATCGCCTGCGCCTCGGCGGGGCGCGCTTCAACCGCTTCGCGCAGCGGGTAGCCGTCGTCGAATACGCCGATCTGCTCGGGGCGCGCATGCACGGCGCCCGCCTGCGTGTCAAAGCCCAGGCGCGTGTTGAGCGGATCGTAGGTGGACTCGGCCAGTTCCACGTCGTCGAACCACGCTTTGCCATGGCCGTTCATCAGCAAGCCGACCCGGACGGTTTTCGCGCCCTTGGGGACCTCGGCGTTGGCGGCCAGCGGCGTCCAGTCGACGTTGGCGCGGATGATCTCGG
>JAPLSS010000375.1 GCA_026398515.1 Candidatus Sumerlaeota bacterium
GGCGCTCTTGTCTTCGTAAACGTCGGCGCCGTCGCCCGCGGCCTTGTTGTCCCGGAATTCGTTCTGGTCCTGTTCGAGAGCGGAGCCGCCGGCCGCCAGGACCGCGCCGCCGTTGCGTTCGGCGGCGTTGGCGATGAAGGCGCAACGGCGCGCGATCGCGACCGAATTGTCCTGGAGCGACACGGCGCCGCCGTCGCCATGCGCGCGGTTGCCCTCGAAGCGGCACCCGTCCAGCGCGATCTCCGTGTTCTCCAACTGCGAGGCGCGGCTGACGCTATGAATGGCGCCGCCGTGGCCGGAGGTCTGATTGTCGCGAAACACGCAGTTGGAGAGGGCCGGCCGAGAGCCGTAGTCGAAATAGGCCGCGCCGCCGCGCCACTGGGCCGCGTTGCCAATGAACTGACAGTTCTCGTATTCGGCCTTGACGCCGACGCGGTCGAGGACGGCGCCGCCGTTCTCCGCGCGGTTATTCGTGAAAGCGCAGCCGGTGAATCTCGGCTCCGAGCGGTCGTAGTTGTAGACCGCTCCGCCGTCGCGCGCGCGATTGTCGGTGAAGATACAGTTGTTGACAGCGACGGAATAGCCGGACGCGGTCGGCGCGTTGGGCCGGGTCTGCGCGCCGCGCCGGTAGTTGATCATGCCGCCGCCTTTGCCGTCGTAGCCCACGCCATCCGCGTAGCCGCCGCTGATGGTGAAGCCGTCCAGCGAGGCGCCGTCGGCCCCGATGATCACGTGATAACAGTTGTCCGAGGGCTCGCCCGGCTTGCCGATGTCGCCGGAAAGGACCGTGCGATTTCGCTCCGGGTCGCGCTTGCCGGGGTCGGCCTCATTGCCCGCGAAGCCGCCGAAGAGACGCGCCCCTGGAAAGAGCGTGAAAGAGGCGAAGCGGTCCGTTCCCTCAGGCGCGTAGACTCCCGCGGCGACCCAGACCTGCGCGCCGTCGCGGGCCGCGTCGGCCAGCGCGTCGGTCGGCGAACAGAAGGCCGTCGCCCAGCTCGCGCCGTCGCCCTTCTGCGTCCTGGCGCCGTTGACGTAAACAACGCGGTCCGACTTCTTGACCGGCGGTTGGGTTTCCTGCGCCGGCGGCTCGAAGGCGAACTTGGAGCGGTACGGCTCCAGTTCCTTGAGCAGTTCCGGCAGGCGCGCGGGATCGAAGTGCGGCGCCGATGGTTTGTAGCCGCAGTCCAACGGCGAGACGCCCTGGCCGTCCAGACGCGGGTCTTCCGTCGCCGCGCCGCCGGCCGCGTAGTCTTCGATGGTGGATTCTTTGACCACCGGCGCGCAGTCGTGCCAGTTGTAGAGGCCCGGGCTTTCCCAGTCGCACGTGTTGCCCCACACCACGCAGCGCACGATGGCGGGGTTGTTGGCCGGCCCCGTGCCCTGGTAGAGGCTGGGGCCGGAGTCTACGGCGTGATTGCGCGTGAGCGTGCAGTGATACAGCACGGGGCAGGACCCGCCATCGTTCCCCATGCCGGCGGCGCTCTGGGCGCGGTTGCCGGTGAAGAGGCAGTTGATCAGGAGCGGCGAGCAGCCGAAATCGTCGTAGAGGCCGCCGCCCTTTTCCGGCGTTTCGTTGTCGGAGAAGACGCAGCCGAGAAAGACGGGCGCCGTGCCTAGGTCGTTGCTGACGCCGCCGCCGCGCATGACCGCCGAGTTATTACGAAAAACGCATTTTACGAATACCGGAGTTTTCGCTTCGCCGCCGGGGCGCGGAGGGAAAGCGGCGCTGGTCATATTGTAGACCGCCCCGCCCTTCCTCGCCTTATTGTTCTCGAAGACGCAATTGCGGACCTCGGGAGCGCACTGAAAGTTCAGCATGCCGCCGCCCGCTCCCTCGCCGCCGCCTTGCAGCACAAGATCGGGCGTCGTGTGAATCCCGCCGCCCGCGCCCCCCGCGCCGCCGCCCGGAGCGCCGAAGCCGCCGCGGCCAGGACCGCCCGGGCCGCCGCGGCCGGGACCTCCAGGTCGGCCGCCGCCTGGAGGCGGCCCGCCCGCGTTCAGCCCGCCCGCGCCCGGCCCGGCGGCATTGAGACAATTGCCGCCCGAGATGACGAAGCCGTCGAGCGCCCCGCCGTCCGCGCCTTTGACCACGTGATACGAGTTGTCGGAATCGTCGCCGCGCTGGC
>JAPLSS010000610.1 GCA_026398515.1 Candidatus Sumerlaeota bacterium
CCCGCGCCAGCGCCGCCAGGATGCGCACCGATTGATAGCCGAACTCATAGGGCTGCTGCACCACGGTGGCGTGGATGTAGCCGTCGAGCACGCCCTGCAACGTGTCGTCCTCCTCGTCGAAACAGACGATCGGAATCTTGCCGGCCTTGCCCGCGTCTTTGACCGCCGAGAGGATCGCCGGCCCGTTGTAGCTCCACAAGCCCACCAGGCAACCGATGTCGGGGTGATTGGCGATCGTGTCCTCGACGTTGCTCTTCGCCTTGGCGCGGTCGGTGGCGTCGGTGCGGATGTCAAGAATCTGAACCTTCGAATCCTTCAACTCGTCCTTGATGCCCTGCGAGCGCTCGATGGCGTTCTGCGCGTCCATCCGGCCGACGAAGATCATGATCTTCCCGCCGTTGGGCAGGACTTCCTTGATCAACTTGCCCGCTTCGACGCCGGCCTTGTAGTTGTTGGTGCCGACGTAGGCGAGGCGGTTGGATTTCGGCGCGTCGGAGTCATGGCAGATCAGCGGCATCTTGGCGGCGATGCCGTTGAGCATCTCGACCTGGTTTTCCGCGTCGTTCGGGCTGATCGCCATGCCCTGGACCCCTTTGGCGATGAGCGCCTCGACGATGCGCAGCTGGTCGGCGGCGGTCCCATCGGGCGGCATCTGGAAATCGCAAGTGGCGTTGAATTCCTTCTCCGCCTTCAGGACGCCTGCCTTGGCGATTTGCCAGAAATCGGAGGGGTTGTTGGTGACGAAGGCCACGTTCACGGGTTTCTTCGCGGCGGCCGGCGAGGCGGCGGGGGCGGAGGGCTTCGAGGCGGAGTCGGCCTCGCCCGCCAGGCCCGGCCGCGGCGCGCCGTAGGCCATCCAACCGGCGAGGCTCAACAGCGCGGCGCTTCTCAGTGCGAAACGTACGAATGCGTTGCTCATTGCGGGCATTCCTCCTGGGGAATGATTCACGAAATGTGTCGGACACGGTGAGTTACTGTGGAGAAACGCGGCGGCGTTGTCAACCGCGAGGCCGGCCTGTAGGCCACCCTTGCCGAGGCTGGCTTGCGCGCAACAACGTCGCCGCGGAGACGCCAAGACGCAAAGGCTGCGCGGATTGATCTCCGCAAAGTGATCTCCGCGTCTCCGCGTCTCTGCGGCGGAACGTTTTCTCGGATACGCTACGAATCTCAGAACTGATTCAGATGGCCTGACCCTCTTCCCGCATCCGCTCTTCCATCCGCCGCAGTTCCTCGGCGTCGGCGAGGTCGCCCCAATAGCCTTCGACCTTCTCGCCGCGCACCAGCCGCGCGGGGTCGTAGGCCATGGCGCGGATGGCGTCGGTCAGTTCGTATTCGCCGCGCTCGGAGGGGGCGAGCCGCGCGGTGTAGTCGAACAGCGCGGGGCGCGCCATGAACAGCGCCGCGCTGTTCCAATGCGATTTCACCTGGGCCGGATCGGGCTTCTCGATGATGTCGCGCACCCGCCCGTCTTCGTCGAAGATCACCGACGAATGGTGCGAGACGTCTTCGAGCCACACCAGCGTCATCAGCAAATCGGCCGGCTGGCGGCGGAACGATTCGGCCACGCGCCGGTAGTTCGCCGGATGGAGGATGATGTCGCCAAAGGTCAGGAAGAACGGCTCCGATCCCATCGCGTCCTGGGCGAGCTGGATGGCCTTGGCGTTGCCGTTCTGCGTTTCCTGCCGGCGGTATTGAATGAAAACGTCCCAGCGCCGCCCGTCGCCAAAATACGTTTCCAGGACTTCGGCGCGATAGCCGGTGACGACGACAAATTCGCGCGCGCCGGCCTCGCGCAATCCCACCAGGATATGCTCCAGGATCGGCTTCCCGGCCAGCGGGACCATCGGCTTGGGCCGATCGGCGGTCAGCTCCTCCATCCGCGTGCCGCGCCCGGCGGCCAGAACCAAAGCTTTCATGAAGAACACCCTCTTGTGAAAACTTTCATTTTTGATTTTGCATTT
>JAPLSS010000091.1 GCA_026398515.1 Candidatus Sumerlaeota bacterium
CGTGGGCCAAGGGCACCAAGGCCGTCGCCCAAGCGCTGGCGGCGAGCTCGGCGACGACCGTCATCGGCGGCGGCGAAACCGCGGCGGCGGTCGAGGAATATGGCCTGGCCGAGAAGATGACCCACGTCAGCACCGGCGGCGGCGCGTCGCTGGAATACCTGGAAGGCATTGCGCTGCCGGGTGTGGCGGCGATCAGCGAGAAGTAGGAAGAGAAGGACGAAGAAACAAGGACGAAGGACGAAAGAGACAGCGGAGGAAATCGGGCCGACGGGGCGGGCGCCTCGTCGGCCTCGTCTTTGAGTGGCGCAGGCTTTCCAGCCTGCGCAAGTGGCCTCTCCCGTCATCGCAAGAAGCGCAGGCTGGAAAGCCTACGCCACTCAAGGACGAGCTTCCCTCCTTTGCCTTGACGGGCAGATTTCAATAATGATACTATGCGCGGATGTCGAGGATTGACGAGGTCATCGACCAGATGCGGCGAAGTCCGAAAGGCATTCGGTTTTCGGACTTGTGTCGCGTTTGCGACCACTACTTCGGAGAGCCTCGGCGGCGGACGGGGAGCCACCGAGTCTACAGGACCCCATGGCCGGGCGATCCGAGAGTGAATATCCAGAATGCGCGGGGAATGGCCAAGGCTTACCAGGTTGGGCAGATCCTCCGTGCGATTGAGAGATTGGGATATGAAGAACCTTAGGAGTGATCGATACACGTACCGGGTGACCTGGTCGGAGGTGGACGGGGAATTCGTCGGGCTGTGCGCGGAGTTCCCCAGCCTGAGCTGGCTGGCTTCGTCGCCGGAAGCGGCGCTGCGCGGAATCCGGAAGGTGGTGGGCGAAGCCGTCGCCGACATGCAGGAAAGCGGCGAGGTGGTCCCCGTTCCGCTCGCCACGCGCCGATTCAGCGGCAAGTTCGTCGTGCGAGTGCCGCCGGAGGTCCACCGCCGACTGGCGACCGAGGCGGCGGAAGCCCAAGTCAGTCTGAACCGCCTGGCCAGCGCCAAGCTGTCGCGGTAGGGGTGGCGCGAACTGTGCATCAGGCGTCGGCGCTCCCAGGAAACCGACGTGCTTGTCCAAGGCGAATCGCTTTGCGCGACGGGGGTTCGTTTGGTAGAGTCTTGCCTGTTGTCGAGCGATGCATCTGTGAATACGCGGCGAGGTTCCAGCTATGGACGCGACGACTCCCAAACTGAAAGACCGCTTCACGTACGGCGATTACCTGCAGTGGCAGGACGGCGAACGCTGGGAGTTGATCGACGGCGTCGCCTACAACCTGAGTCCCGCGCCGTCGCGCCGGCATCAGAGGATGGTCTTGGCCCTCGTTCACCAGATCTTCACCTTTCTGAAAGACAAGCCGTGCGAGGTTTACATCGCACCCTTCGACGTTCGTCTGCCCGAGACCGACGAGCCCGACGAGCAGGTCCCCAACGTGGTTCAGCCGGACATCGCCGTCATTTGCGATCCGAAGAAGCTGGACGATCGCGGCTGTCGCGGGGCGCCGGATTTCGTCGTCGAAATCGTCTCCCCTTCGACGAGCGCCAAAGACCAGATCGAGAAGCTCGATCTCTATGAGCGCCATGGCGTTCGAGAGTATTGGATCATCCACCCAATCGACAACCTTCTGACAGTGCGGCTCCTCGGCGACGATGGAAAGTACGGCCGTCCGGTTATTCGCGAAGGCAAAGGGCGCGTCGCGGTGGCGACGCTCCCGGATCTGGGAATCGACCTCGACGCGGTGTTTGCGGTGTAAACAAGCCGGTTCCAAAGTGGCGTAGGCTTTCCCGCCGGCGCCTGTGTCGTCTCCCGTCATCGCAAGACACGGCGCGCAGGCTGGAAAGCCTACGCCACTTTGAGCGCGACGGTGGCTGCATTCTCTTGATGTTTCGGCCCACTCGATTACACTCCTCTTGAAACCCCGCAACGGAGGATCGCCAGCATGGAGATCGTGTATCGCAACCTCGGGCGCACGGGCGTTGAGGTGTCGCCGCTTTGTCTGGGCACGATGCTGTTCGGGCGGACGACCGACGAGCCTGAGGCGCATCGGATCGTGCATCACGCGCTGGACAACGGGATTAACTTCCTCGATACGGCCAACGTGTACGGCCGTGGCGTGTCGGAGGAGATCGTCGGGCGTGCGATCAAAGGGCGGCGCAACGAGGTCGTGCTGGCCACGAAGGTCCACGGCAAGATGGGCGAGGGGCCGAACAATCAGGGCAACTCGCGCCGGCACATCCTGATGCAAGTCGAGGAGAGTCTGCGCCGGCTCGACACCGATTGGATCGACCTCTACCAACTGCACCGGCCCGACCCCTCGACGCCGCTCGAGGAGCAGTTGGACGCGCTCAACGATTGCGTTCGGGCGGGCAAGGTCCGCTACCTCGGCGTGTCGGAGTTCCCGGCGTGGATGATGTGCGAGATGCTGTGGATCGCCGACCGCGAGCGTTGGGCGCCGATCGTCTGCGACCAGCCGCAATTCAATATTCTGCGCCGCCAAGTCGAACGCGAGGTCGCGCCATTTTGCCTCGAACACGGAATCGGCATCATCCCGTACAGTCCGCTCGCCGGCGGGCTGCTCAGCGGCAAGTACAAACGCGGGACGCCGCCGCCGGCCGATTCGCGGGCCGCGCGCAATCCGGGGATGGCGCAGCGCCTAAGCGATGCGGTGTTGGACGTGTTGGAGAAACTGGAGGCGCGCGCCAAGGCCCTCGGCAAGACCCTGAGCCAATACGCGATCGCCTGGACGCTGGCGAACCCGGCGGTGACTTCGCCCATCGTCGGCCCGCGCACGTTTGAGCAGTGGCTGGACAATCTCGGCGCACTGGGGTGGGAGTTTCCCAAGGAGGAAGTGGATTTCGTCAATCAACTCACGGACGAAATCCAGTCGCCGCTGCCGATCAAAATCGCGTGATATAGAATGAGCCGCAAAGAACGCATAGAACACAAAGAAAAAAATGGGCTTTCTATGTGTTCTTTGCGTTCTTTGCGGCTGTGCATTCCTTAGTACACCTCAACACAATAAAGGGGGCAAAGTCATGCGGCCATTTCCCGCGGGGCTTTCGCCATGACTTTCGCCACCGATTTCGTCGTCCAATTGAAAGGATGCGCGTGTTGATTCCATTCGGCGATGAACTGATCC
>JAPLSS010000172.1 GCA_026398515.1 Candidatus Sumerlaeota bacterium
TGGGCTGCCAGCCCGCGCAAGAGGCTCAGAAACGAAAGAATGCGCGGGCTGGCAGCCCACGCCACGCAACCGCTCCAACTGTCACTTCTTCTCCTTCTTCGACGGCGCGGGCGAGGCCGATGGTTTGGACGCCGGCTCCGAGGAGCTTGTCGGCGAGGCGGTCGGCGTGCCCTTGGGCGGCGTCATCGAGGGCGGAGACCCCGGCGGCGGCGGCGGTGGTGGCGTCGGCGACTTGGTGGCCTTGGGCGTCGCGGTCGCCGTCGGCGTGGCGGTCGGGGTTTTCGTGGGTTTCGGCGTCTTCGTCGGCGTAGGTGTTATGGTCGCGGTCGGCGCGGCCGTCGTAGTCGGGGTCTTCTTGGGCGTGGGCGAAGGCGTTGGCGATTTGGTTGGCTTGGGCGGTTTCGTCGGCGACGGGCTGGGAGTCGGCGTCGCAGTCGGCGAGGCCGTCGGCGTCGCGGTTGGTGAAATCGTCGGCGCCGCCGGAGGCGTGGCCGTCGGGATGGCTGGCGGCGTTCCGGTCGGAGGCGGCGGCAGCGTTGGCGGGGGCGGCAGCGTCGGTCCCGGCGTGGCCGTCGGCTTTCCTTTCGGCGTCTTGGTCGGCTTGGGCGTTGGCGTAGCCGTTTTCATCCCCTTCGGCGTCTTGGTGGCCTTCCCGATGGGCGGGGGCGGGAGCGTCAGCGATGGCGCCACCGTCGGCGCGGGGTTCTCAATGAACGGCGGCGGCGGAAGAGTCGGGACCGGCCCCGCCGGCGGAGGCAGGGGCGGCGTCGGCACGGCCGTCGGCGGGACGGGGGGCAGCAACCGCCTACCCGGCTCCGGCATGGGCGCGATGCCCTGTCCGCCGACCAGCCCGAGCAGGAACTGATCAACCGGCGGCGGCGTAGGCACGATTCCATAGTTCTGGACCTTGCCGCCCAACGCCGCGGGCGGCATCCCCGGCTGCCCGCCGAAGAGCTGGCCGACCAGCGCGCCGGCGCCGGGGACCTCCTGCTCCAGACGGCTGCGTCCGGCGAGGAGCGCGATGTCCCTGGCCGCCTTGACCCAGTCGATCTTGATCGCGCCGACCGGCCCGCTCATCGGCACGACAATCGCCGATTCGGGGTCCAGCCCCGTCAGCCCGGTCAGGCGCTCCAGCGTGTCGGCCATGATTCCCAGGCGCATGTCCACAGTGTCCTTGACCAGATCGACCTGACCCCAGCTGACGACGCGGACCTGCTCGGCGATGACGGCTTCCATTCGGTCGTAGGACGCCACGCCGTCGACGAGGCGGGCCGTGAACGGCAGGAACCGCGCGGACGTCTGCTCCCCGACGTTGGCCTTCACCGCCTGCAGCAGGCCGCTCAGCGGGCCGCTGTTTTCCAACAGGATCGTCCCCAGGTTGATCTCGGCGCTAGGGATCCGCGTTTGCCTCACGATGTCGCCCTGGAACGGGATGTAGAACCCCTCGTTCGAGACGGCGAATTTCGCGCGCTCTTGGGAACTGATCGCGCTGCCCAACAGCGGGTTGATGCGCTGCAGCGCCATCTCGGTCAGCAGCGGGGTGACCAGCGTGTCGCCCTCCGCCGCCTGCTTCAATTTCACCCCGTCCGGCGACAG
Source organism: Candidatus Sumerlaeota bacterium (assembly GCA_026398515.1). GTDB lineage: Bacteria > Sumerlaeota > Sumerlaeia > JAPLSS01 > JAPLSS01 > JAPLSS01. The sequence goes on from JAPLSS010000172.1 coordinate 1,597, forward strand.
AAGGCCGACAATCTTGGTGCGCCCGTTCTGGCCATTCAAATCGATGGTGAACGGGCCGTTCATCTTTTGGACGCTCAAGTCGGCGGCGACGGCCAGCGTGTCGCCGAAGATCGGCCGCAGTTTCCCCTCCTGGCGCAACAGGCCCTCCCACACCGCGATCGGCACGCCGGAGACGGTGGCGTTGACCTCGGAGGAAATGCCCGACGGGTTCAGCTGGCCGGCTTGGGTGAACAGGTCCGACAACTGACCTTTCAGTTGGATGCGTCCGCCCTCCGCCGCCTGGCCCTGCGCCGAAGCGACGCGCCCGTCCAGTTGGAAGATGAACGGACGGTCGGCCCCGTCGCGCCGCATCGAGCCTTTCACGTCTTCGAGCGCGGTCATCTGCCGGTTGGAAGGATCGAGCAGTTCCAGGCGCGGCGTGGAGAAGTCGGCCTGCATCGTCAGACCGGCCAGATCGATTCCCGCCGGCGCGCTACGCTGCGGCGCGCTGAACGATTGGATCGTCGCTTCGATCTGCGCGGGAGAGGCCAGCGCCATGGCGGGCGCGGCGGCCTTCCCGGCTTCCGGCGCGGCCTTGCCGGGCGCGGCGAGAACGGCGAAGGCCTCGGGCGTCAGGGTCCACGCGACCTTGGCCGGCTGGCTGAGCGCCAACCGATCGCCCAGCGCCATCCGCGCGTCCGCCGTTAGGTTGCTGCCGCGCGCCTTGATGTCGACCGTGCCCGTGCGGGGAGTTCCGCCGCTCAGCTTCGCCGCGAGATCCATGTCCGCCGTGTCGCCGACAAACGGCTGGATTCGCCCTTCGGCGCCGAGAAGCGCTTCGGCGAAACTCGAGGAGACGCGCTCCAGGCGAACCGTGGCGTCGATCGATGCGGCCTGGACGTCGATCTGGCCGTTGCGAAACAGGCCGGTCGCCTGGCCCTGCGCGTCCACGATCGACGGCTGCGGGCGGCCCGGCGGCGAAGCCGAGCATCCCAGCTGCGCCGTCGCGCGGTTGGATTTCGGATCGAGTTCAAGCCCGGCCTGCAGGTCCTGAATCCGTGCGCCGTTGACGCGCGGATCGCCCGCCAGCGTCATCTCCTTGACCGTGAGGGCGGCCGAGATCGGCAGCGACGCCGGCGACAACCCCCGCAGCGGCGCCTCGAACGGCTTGACCGTCAAGCTCACGGGAGTTGGCCCGGCCAACGTCGGGCGGCCCGAGTCTTTGGGAACAAAGCGCGCCAGGAGCGCCGGGGTCAGCGTGAAGTCCGCCTGCGCCGGCTCGCTCAGCTTCAGCGTGTCCGACAAACTGCCCTTCGCGGAACCGCGCAGTTTGTCGCCCTGCAATTGCAGAAGAACGTTGGACAGATTGAACGCCCCGGCGGCGCCTTTCGAGCCATCGCCGCTCAGGGTGATCTTGACGCTCTTGCCGAGGGCCTCCGCCCAATCCGGATCGCTGTCGGCGGTGAACAGATTGGCCGACGCGGAGAACGCCGCCGAGGTGAGCGACGTGCCCGAGACGCGCGCGATCAGGTCGCGCACGTCCGCCTTGCCCAGCTGCGGCAAGTTGGCGAGGCTCAGCTCGTCCGCGGTCAATCCGCCTTCCGCCGTCACGTCCCCGGCGTTGATGCGCGTGCCGGCCTTCGGCATCGGCATGGAAAAGCGGTCGACGGTCAGTTCGATCGGCGCGTCCTTGCGCAGGCGCGGCGCCCCGGCCCCCGGCGCGAGGCGTTCGAGGAGGGCCGGCGAGACTTTCAGGTTCACCTTGGCCGGCGAACTCAGGGAGATCGCCTCGCCGGCGAGAACGAACGGCGCCGCGAGCGTCAGGCGCGCGGAGCGCACGTCGACGCGCAGCTGCTTGCGATCGGCCGACCCTTGGGCCACTGCGTCGATGTTGAGGGTCGGGCCGAACGCGGAGGCCAGCAGTCCCTTCAAACCGGCCAGTTGATCGATGACCTCAACGGGAAAGTCGGCGGCCTTCGCCGTCAGGTCGGCGGTCATCGTGTCGAGGCGCGGGCGTCCGTCGTTGTCGATCCAGTCTTTGACCCACCCGTGCGCGTCGACCGCGTTCTCCCGTCCGCCCTGCTCCACCGTGCCCGACAGCGCGAAGGTCGCCATTTGCGTCAAATGGGGGGCCTCGAGAGTGGCCTTGAAATCGCGCAGCGTCGCCTCGCCGATCTGGGGCACGCCGCTCAGCGCCACCTCGCCGATGGAAAGGGCGCCTTGAATCGCCACGGCGTCGAGGCTCTTTCCCTTCAACGGCGCGGAGAGCTGGTCGAGCGTCAACTCCACGGTGACCGCCTTGCCCAAGCGGATCGGGTTCTCCTCCCCGCGTTGGGCGGCAACGGCTTCGGCCAAGTCGGGGGTCGCCTTCCATTGCGCCCGCGCGGGTTTCGCGAGGGCCATCTGGCCGTTCTCCAGGTTGGCCGCGAACGAGGCGTCGAGATTCTCCGATTTCGCCCCCATTGTCAGCGCCGTTTTCTTCGCCGAACCGGTCGCCTCGGCCGACAGGTTCAGTTCCGGCCCCAGCGCCGCGGTCAACCGCCCGTTCAGGGCGAGCAGCCGGTCCAGGCCGCCGACCGGCAGGCGCTTGGCGGCGAACGTCAGGTTCGCTTGAGCCTGGTCGGCTTGCACGGTCCCATCGGGAGCGAACAGGCCTTCGAACGTGCCGTCGAGCGACAGTTGGCCGGTGAGGCCTCCCTGCCGCGTTTCCCCGGAGAGTTTCATCTCAACCGGTTTGTCAATGGACGGAATTCGCAGGGAGGCATTGAGCGCGCTGAGGACCGTCGGCGGCTGGCCGGGAGAGGCGATCTGAATCCTGCCGTCCGTGATCTCGACGTCGGCGGAAAGCGACCGCGGGACCTTGGGCGCCTCGTTCGACGAGGGTTTCTCCCGGGCGGCCTTGGGCAAGCCGCCTTTCGACTCCAGGGCGCGCTGGATATTCGTCTCCCCGGAGGCGTCGCGCCGGGCGTCGACATCCAGTTTCACCAGGCGCGTCTTGCCCAGCCGGCAGCCGCCGCGGAGGAGATTCCACAGGCCGGCGTCGGTCGAGAATTCCTGAAACGTCAGCGCCGGGCGGCCCTCGGGATCGATCAACGCGAATCCCTTGATCGTCTGCGGGCCGAACCACGACAGGCGAATCGAGCTGGCGCGAATGGAGCCGGCGATCCGTTGGTTGATCATCCCCACCACGCGCGCGCGGCCCGTGCCCGACAGAAAGGCCGGCGCCGAGGCGACAACAACGGCCAGGAGCGCCAGGACCAGCAGGAAGATCCCGCCCATCCACAGGAGCCAGCGGCGCCGACGCGGGCGCGGCGGCGTGGAAGACGTGGAAGGGGAAGGGACGCCGGATTGATCCGTCATGGAAGGAGCCTCCTTGGGCCCTTTTTCCGAAATCATGCGCTTTTTGCGCAGATCTCGGAAAAAAGCCGATGGTTCTTGGCTTTAGCTGCGCCAAGTTGGGCGACTCGCCGGCGGGCGCCGAACGCCAGACCATCAACGCGCCGCCCGCGCTGTGGCGACAACGATACTCCCCCTTGCGCGAGAGAGGCAAGATGCAAGCGAGCGCGGAACGGCCATGGGGCCGCAAGAGTTCGCAGCGACGGCCTTCATAGCGACGGCCTCAGTCCGCGCCTGAGGGAGACCGCCCCGGCGGACCGGGCCTGCTCACAGCCCCAATTCCAGCCGCGCGGCCTCGGAGAGAGACTCCATCGTCCACGGCGGGTCCCAGACCAGCGTAACGTCCACGCTGGTCACGCCGGGCACGGCGCGCGCGCGCTCCCGGACCATCGCCAGCAGCGTGTCGGCTTCGGGGCAGTTGGGCGCGGTCAGAGTCATGTCGATGGCGACCTCGCCCGTGGGTTTCACGTCCACATTGTAAATCAGGCCGAGGTCGTAAATGTTGATGGGGATCTCGATGTCATAAATGGTGCGCAGGTTTTGGATGATCGCCTGGCGCATTTGCTCGCGCGCCGCGGCGTCGAGGGGCGGGTGGGATTGGTTCGAGGTTTCGCTCATTGTCGGACTTGATGGACTTGATGGACCTAATGGACCCACTGGACGCGCTGGACTTGTTGGGTGGTGTCACTCCGAACCTGTTTCCGTGGACACCGTCTCGCCGCTGTTCTTGAGCGCCGCTTCGAGGGTGTGCCAGGCCAGGGTGGCGCACTTCACCCGGATGGGAAACTCGCGCACGCCGGCGAAGGCGCGCAACTTGCCGAGCTCCACGCGCCGGCCGTTTTCCGCGCCCTGCGGGCACGCCATCATCAGCGCGTGAAACCGGCAGAAGAGCGCCTCGGCCTCCTCCACGGTCTTGCCCTTGACCGCCTCGCTCATCATCGAGGCCGAAGCGGTCGAGATCGCGCAGCCGGAGCCTTCGTAGCCGACGTCCCGGATGACGCCGTCCTCGACGAGCAGATAGAGCGTGATCTTGTCGCCGCACAGTGGATTGTGCCCCACCGCGATCCGGTTCGCCTCGGGCGGACAGCGGCGGTTTCGCGGGTTCTTGTTATGGTCCAGGATGACTTCCTGGTAGATCTCGCGCAGCTCGGGCATATCAGGCCTTCCGTTCGGGTGGCGTAGGCTTTCCAGCCTGCGCGTAGTCTCAATCGCGGTCTTCGCAAGAGCGCAGGCTGGAAGGCCCGCGCCACTACCCAAACAACTCCACGACCTTGTGAAGCGCCTGAACCAGGGCGTCCACGTCTTCGCGCGTGTTGTACATCGCGAACGACGCGCGCGCCGTGGCCGGGACGCCGTAGCGCTCCATGACCGGCTGCGCGCAGTGGTGGCCGGTGCGAATGGCCACGCCCTCCTGGTCGACGATGGTGCCGATGTCGTGGGGATGGGCGCAGTCCAGTGTGAACGAAAGCGCGCCGGCCTTCTCGCGCGCCTGGCCAATGATGCGCAATCCCGGAACGCCGAGCAGCGCGTGCGTGGCGTAACTCATCAGGTCGCGCTCGTGCATGGCGATGTTCGGCAAGCCGATGGATTCGACGTAGTCCAGCGCCGCGCCCAGGCCGATCGCGCCGGCGATGTCGGGCGTCCCCGCTTCAAACTTATAAGGGATCGTATTGTAAAGCGTTTTTTCAAAGGTGACGGAGAGGATCATATCGCCGCCGCCCTGGTAGGGCGGCATCCGCTCCAGGAGGGCGGCCTTGCCGTAGAGCGCGCCGATGCCCGTGGGCCCGTAAATCTTGTGGCCGGAGAAAACATAGAAGTCGCAATCGAGCGCCCGCACGTCGAGGTGGAGGTGCGGCACGGCCTGTGCGCCGTCGATCAACACGGGAATGCCGCGCGCGTGCGCCATCTCGACGACGGCCTTCACCGGGTTGACCGGCCCCAGCGCGTTGGACACGTGAACCACGGCGACCAGTTTCGTGCGATGGGACAAAAGGTTTTTGAACTCGTCCAGAACCAAATCGCCCCGGTTGTCAATGGGCGCGACACGCAGACGCGCTCCCTTCTCCTCGCACAGGATCTGCCAGGGGACGATGTTGGAGTGGTGCTCCATCGCGGTGATGAGCACCTCGTCGTCGCGTCCGACGTGCGCGCGGCCATACGCGTTAGCCACCAGGTTGATCGACTCGGTGGCGCCGCGGGTGAAGACGATTTCGCGCGCCTCGGCGGCGTGGAGGAATCGCCGCACCGTCTCCCGCGCGCCCTCGTACCGGTCGGTGGCCCGCTGGCTGAGCCAGTGCACTCCGCGGTGGACGTTCGAGCATTCCTCCTCGTAGAACCGCGTGATGGCCTCGATCACTCGACGCGGCTTCTGGGTGGTGGCGGCATTGTCGAGATAGACGAGCGGCTTCCCATACACCCGCCGGCGGAGAATAGGGAAGTCCGCGCGAACCTTCGCCACGTCGAACGGCGGAGCTTCCACCCGGATGGCGGCTTCCATTTCCAGCGCTGCATTGGACATCGTCTTACACTCCGTTTCTCTGGAACCGTTCCACAATCCTGCGTCCGAGCCGCTCGCGGAGCGAGTCGATCCGGAACCCATCGATGACCTCATTGGCGAAGGCGTAGATCATCAACGCGCGCGCTTCCGCTTCGGCGATCCCGCGCGACCGCAGGTAGTGCAGGGCGCTTTGGTCGAGGCGGCCGACGCTGGCGCCGTGGGTGCACTTCACGTCGTCGGCGTAGATCTTCAGCTGCGGCTGCGTATGGATCGCCGCCGCGTCGGACAGCAGCAGGCACTTGTTCGATTGCAGCGCGTCGGTCTTTTGCGCGTGCGGATGGACCTGGATGCAGCCGTTGAAGACCGCGCTCGATTCCCCGTCCAGAATGCCTTTGTAGACCTCGCGGCTCGAACAACGCGGGCTGGCGTGTTCCAGCAGCGTGTGCGAGTCCAGGTGCTGCTTGCCCGCGCCGAGGTACAGGCCGTGCAGGGCGCCCTCGCAGCCCTCGCCGGCCAGCGCGACGTTGATGTCGTTGCGCGCCAACAAGCCGCCCGTCGACAGCGTGTGCGACGCGAAACGGCTGGCGCGCTCCTGACGAACCTGGATGGTCGCCAAGTGAAACGCCGCCGGACTTTCGAATTGCAGCTTGTAGTGTTCGACGTTCGCCGCCGGTCCGACAACCAATTCGGTCGTCGCGTTGGTGAAATATGCGGCGCCGCTCAGCCCGGCGTACGTCTCGACGATCTTCGCTTCGGCGCCCTCGTCGGCGATGAGAAGATTGCGCGGGTGCGTCACGAACGGCTCGGCGGCGGACGTCGAAACGAAGAGCAGATGGATCGGCGCGTCCAGGCGCCGTTCCTTGGGGATGTGAACGAACGCGCCATCGCGCAGGAACGCGGTGTTGAGCGCGACAAACGGGCGCTCGTCAAGCCGCGCGTGGCGGGCCAGGTGGCGACGAATCAGTTCCCCCTCGTCGAGCATAGCCATAGCCAGTGGAGAAACACGCACGCCATCGGAGGCGGCGAGGGACGAGAGTTCCGGCGCGAAGTTTCCGTTGACGAACACGATCTGAAGCGCGCCCGGCTCCGCCAGCAGGAAGGACCGCGCGAAGGCGACGATCTCCTCGTTCAATGAAACGTCAGGAGCGCGCCGGAAGGCCTGGCTTTCCAGCGCCGCCAGGTTCGTATGGCGCCATTGTTCGTTGCGGCGGGTCGGGAAGCCCATCTGCGCGAAGCGGTGAATGGCCTCTCGGCGAATCGGTTGAAGCCACCCGCGGCCATTGTCCGCGAACGCGCTCTCGGCCCGCTCGAATTCCGCGAGGAATTGCTCCTTGCCGACCAGGGGAGTTGTGAGTGGCGAGGCTGTCATAGAAATCCTCGGTTTCCTGTTTGGAGTCCCGCCTTTAGGCGGTCTTCGTTGCGATGATCCGCATTCCGCCTAAAGGCGGGACTCCATGCGTCACGATCGCGCCAACGCTTCTTCCTCCAGCCACGAATAGCCTTTCTCCTCCAACTCCAGCGCCAGCTCCTTGCCGCCGGACCGAACAATGCGCCCGCCGTTCAGGACGTGGACGAAATCGGGGACGATGTAGTTCAACAACCGCTGATAGTGGGTGACGATGATCATCGCCCGGTGTGGCGCGCGCAACGAGTTGACCCCGTCGGCCACGATGCGCAGCGCGTCGATGTCCAGCCCCGAGTCGGTTTCGTCGAGGATGCCCAGGCGCGGCTCCAGCACGGCCATCTGCAGGATCTCGTTGCGCTTCTTCTCGCCGCCGGAAAAGCCGCTGTTGACCGAGCGCGAGAGGAGCGCTTCGTCCATCTCCACCGTGTTGGCTTTCTCTTTGATCAGTTCGAGAAACTCGAAGGCGTCGAGTTCCTGCAGGCCGCGGCTTCTGCGAATGGCGTTGAGCGCGGACTTCATGAAGAGCGAGTTGGAAATGCCGGGAATCTCGACCGGGTATTGGAACGCCAGGAAGATGCCGGCGCACGCGCGCTCCTCCGGCTTTTTCCCGAGCAGGCTCTCGCCGCCGTAGACGATATCGCCGTCCGTCACTTCGAAGGCGGGATGGCCGGAGATCGTCTGGGCCAGCGTGCTCTTGCCCGAGCCGTTGGGGCCCATGATGGCGTGGATTTCGCCTTCGTTGACGGCGAGGTCGACGCCCTTGAGGATTTCCGTTCCGCCGACGTTGACGTGGAGGTTTTTGACTTCGAGAAGAGGCATTTTGCTGAGTCTCCTTACCCCACGCTTCCTTCCAAACTCACCGTCAGCAGTTTCTGCGCTTCCACGGCGAACTCCATCGGCAGCTCGCGGAAGACCTGCTTGCAGAAGCCGTTGACGATCATCGACACCGCGTCCTCGGTCGAAATGCCGCGCTGGTTGCAATAGAAGATCTGGTCCTCGCCGATCTTCGACGTGCAGGCCTCGTGCTCGACCTGCCCGCTCGGGTTGCGCACGTCGATGTACGGGAACGTGTGCGCGCCGCACTGATCGCCGATCAGCATCGAATCGCACTGCGAGTAGTTGCGCGCGCCCTCAGCCTTCTTCGCCACCTGCACCAGGCCGCGGTAGGTGTTTTGCCCGTGGCCGGCGGAGATGCCCTTCGACACGATGGTGCTCCGCGTGTTGCGGCCGATGTGAATCATCTTCGTGCCCGTGTCGGCCTGCTGGTAGTTGTTGGTCAGCGCCACCGAGTAGAACTCGCCGATCGAGTTGTCGCCGAGCAGGATGCAGCTCGGATACTTCCACGTGATCGCCGAACCGGTTTCGACCTGCGTCCACGAGATCTTGCTGTTCACGCCGGCGCACTTGCCCCGCTTGGTCACGAAATTGTAGATGCCGCCGCGCCCTTCTTTGTCGCCGGGATACCAGTTCTGCACGGTCGAGTACTTGATCTGCGCGTTGTCCAGGGCGATGAGCTCGACCACCGCGGCGTGCAGCTGATTGCGGTCGCGCATCGGGGCGGTGCAGCCTTCGAGGTAACTTACATAGGCGCCCTCATCGGCGATAATAAGCGTGCGCTCGAACTGGCCGGTCTGCGCGGCGTTGATCCGAAAGTAGGTAGATAGTTCCATCGGGCAGCGCACACCCTTGGGCACGTAACAGAACGAGCCGTCGCTAAAGACCGCCGAGTTGAGTCCGGCGAAGTAGTTGTCCGCGTACGGCACGACCGAGCCCAGATACTTGCGCACCAGGTCGGGATGGTCGCGCACCGCCTCGGAGAACGAGCAGAAGATCACGCCGAGCTTGGCGAGTTGCGCCTTGAACGTCGTCGCCACCGAAACGCTGTCGAAGACCGCATCGACCGCCACGCCGGCCAGCGCGCCGCGTTCGCGCAACGGGATGCCCAGCCTCTCATAGGTTTCCAACAGCTTCGGGTCGACTTCCTCCAGGCTGCCCGGGCGCTTGGCGATTTGCTTGGGCGCGGAGTAGTAGACGACGGCGTCGTAGTCGATCGGCGGATAGGTCACGTTCGACCACTTGGGCTCTTCCATCGTCTGCCAGTTGCGATAGGCCTTCAGGCGCCAGTCGAGCAGCCACTCCGGCTCGCCCTTCTTGTGCGAAATCAGCCGAATGATGTCTTCGTTGAGGCCGGGGGCGACCGAGTCTTCTTCAATCTCGGTGACAAACCCGTATTTGTAATCCTGCGAAGTCAGGCGTTCGATGGTTTCATTCGCGGTTGGCATTGCACATCTCACTTCCTCAAAATGGGGACCGTCGCCTATTTCCCGCTCCGCTCACTGCCGGAACTCGCCAAAGCCAGCGGGAAAGAGGGGACAGTCACCTTCTTCCCGGCCACCATGTCTTCCAGCGTGACCCCCTCCAGCGCTCCTCGCACCGCGTGATTGACCACATCCCAGTTGCCCCGCATGGAACAAATGGGATCGGCTTCGCAGCGGCAATCGTCATGGCCGAGGCAATCGGTGATGGCGATGGGGCCTTCGAGCGCGGCGATGATCTCGGCCAGCGTGATCTTATGCGCCGGACGCGCCAGGCTGTAGCCGCCTTTCGCGCCGCGATGCGACAGAAGAAGCCCGTGGTGGGCCAATAACTTGGCGATCTTGCTGACCATCGGCAGGGGCAGGCGCGTCGAGTCGGCCAGGTCGCGCGCGGTGCACGCCTCCCTCTCGTCGCCGTCGGCCATCTGGCTCAACAGCAGCACCCCGTAGTCGGTCAGTTTGGTCACTCTCAACATGGCGCAAGCGAGTATGTTCAAAAAGAGTACCAAAAAGGTCCAGTTTCCGAGGAGTAGACAGAGATTAGCTGGGCGTAATCATGGGACAGCTGCGTCCCGATTCGCTTCCGTTTCCTGGGCATCGGGGCCCGGCCCCGCCCCTTCTTCAAGGCTATCTTGACGGAAACCAGGCAATATTGGCCTATGTGGTAGGCGGCATGCGGTTCATTCTAATAAACCACCCTCTTATAGAAAATGGCCTTCGTCCATTCCGCCGCAACGACATAGGCCATGACGACAATCCCCAGGAACAAGAGGATGGAAATGGGCAGCCTCCGGAACCCTAGAAGAGCCGCCAATGGGGTAAAGGGAAGGATTAACGTCCCGGCGACAACGAGCAGTGTGGCGACGAACAGATTCCGCCCGGGACGGCTTTTGAAAAAGGGCCGGCGGCTGCGAATCACCAGGACAATCAAGGTGGCGGAGATCACCGACTCAATAAACCATCCCGTTCGGAACAGCTCCGGCTTGGCATGAAAGACGAGCAGCAACAAGCCAAAGGTGAGATAGTCAAATACTGAGCTCAAAACGCCAAAGACCAACATGAAGCGGCGAATGAACTTGAGATCCCAGCGCCGGGGTTGAAGAACCATCTCGCGATCGACGCTGTCGCTGGCGATGGCCATTTCGGGAAAATCGGTCAGCAGATTGGTCAGCAGGATCTGCTTGGGCAGCAGCGGGAGGAACGGCAGGAAGAGGGAGGCCCCGGCCATGCTGAACATGTTGCCAAAGTTGGCGCTGGTGGCCATGAAGACGTACTTGAGCGTGTTGGCAAATGTCACCCGGCCCTCCTGGACCCCCTCCACCAGCACCCCGAGATCCTTCTCCAGCAGGACGATATCGGCGGCGTCCTTGGCCACGTCCGCCGCGCTCTCCACGGAAATGCCCACGTCGGCGGCATGGAGCGCCGAGGCATCGTTGATCCCATCGCCCATATAGCCCACGACGTTGCCGGCCTTCTTGAAAGCAAGGATGATCCGCTCCTTCTGGTTGGGTTCGACTTCGGCGAAGACATCAACCCGCGCCACGCGGGAAAGCAGCGCCCCGTCGCTCATCTGGCGCATCTCGGAGCCGGTGAGGATTTGCGGACTGGCCAGGCCCATCTGCTGGCCGACATGGTTTGCGATCAAGCGGTTGTCGCCGGTGATGATCTTGAGACGGACGCCAAGGTCTTTCAGGCGGCCGATCACCTCGCCACTGTTAGCCTTGGGCGGGTCCTCCAGAACCAAGAAGCCCAGAAAGACCATTTCCGTTTCGGCTTCTTTGGCGCAGGTGGTCGTCTGGCCCATATCCTTATAGGCGATGCCGAGCGTGCGCAAGCCCTTGCCGCTGAAGTCCTGAAAGCTTCGCTCGATCTGCTCCCGGACCGAGCCGATGTCCAGGATTCTTCCTTCCGCGACCTCTGCTGATCTACAGACCTCCAGCACGTTGGCCAGGGCGCCCTTGGTGATCAGCAGGCGCTGCTCGCCCATGGCAATCAGGATGCTCAGCCGTTTGCGCAGAAAATCATACGGAACCTCATCCAGCTTCGCGCAGCCCGACACGTCGGACTTGCATTGGTTGCGGATGGCTTCATCAATGGGATTGACAAAACCGGTCTCATTGACCGCATTGAGATAAGCGTAGCGCGGGACCTTGTCACTGGGCTGGCCCGCCGCATCCAGCGCCGCATGAAGACGGACGGCCCCTTCGGTCAGGGTGCCGGTCTTGTCCGAACATAGCATGTTCATGCTGCCGAAATTCTCGATCGAGGCCAGGCGCTTGACGATCACTTTCTTGCCCGACATGCGTTTGGCCCCGTGGGCCAGGTTGATGCTGATGATCGCCGGCAGGAGCTGCGGCGTCAGGCCGACGGCCAGCGCCAGCGAAAAGAGAAAAGAATCAAGAACCGGGCGCTTAAAGTAGACATTGATCGCGAAGATGACGATCACCAGGATCAGCGTCACTTCCATCAGGAAGTAACCGAAATGCTTGACGCCGAGTTCAAATTCCGTCGCCTGCGGCCGGAGTTTAAGCCGGTCGGAGATCTTGCCGAACTCGGTGTCTTTGCCGGTTTGCGCAACCAGCGCCGTGGCCGTGCCGCTGACCACGTGCGTGCCCATCCACAGGCTGTTGCCGCGCTGGTTGAGGCTGGCATCGGCGGGTAGGACCCCGGCGGATTTCTCCACCGGGAAGGTTTCCCCGGTCAAGGTCGCCTCGTCGACGAATAGATCCTTGGAATCCAGGATGAGGCAGTCGCCGGGAATGACATCGCCGGCGTTCAGGATGGCGACATCCCCGGGAACGACCTCTTCCAGGGGGATGTCGCAGGACCGGCCATCGCGCAGGACGGTGGCCTTAACCTGCACCATGGCCAGCAGTCTCCCCAGGGCATCGGCGGCCCCTTTCTCCTGCCAGAAGCCGAGCAGCCCGCTGATCAGCACGATCCCCATGATGATCAGCGCATCGGCCTTGTCATGAAGAAAGACGGACAGCCCCGCGGCGAAAAGGAGGATCAGAATGATAGGGCTCTTATATTGGGCGATCAGCAGCGTGAAGGCGCCGGATCGTCTTTGTTTCGTAAGCAAATTGGCACCACACAGGGCGAGCTGCTGTTTGGCCTGGCCGCTCGTCAGACCCTGCGGCGTTGACGTAAGCCGCGCCAGCGCCTCTTGGGCAGGCAGACTCCAAAACGCAACGGGTTGCCGATCCATTGTGGCGCCATCCTTTCGAGTGATTCCCTAACCGCCTGATAATCACAACGCCTTCCCTGCGCCTGCACTGCGGATTTTGGATTTCGCGAACGGTCCAGTCAATGGTTTGTCGATCCCAGGGCGCCTTGACGGAATCCTGACAATGCCGGCCCATGTAGGAATTGGTATGGACGACGAGGGCCATTCGAGATGCTCCAAGCGGAAGACCGGGGCATTCTTTGAGAGCGCCTCGCGCGTTTGAGCGGCTGGCAGCCAATCGGCCAGATCCGGGAATCGGTTGCCTCCGGGGTTTCGGTCATGGATAATCCGCCTCGGGTGAAACGCTCCGCGCAAGCAGGGTGGCCTCGCGTTCAACCGAATCACATTCGGCCCCGATGTCCTGGGGGGCCGCGCCTGCATCCGGGGCATGAGAATCCCGGTCTCGGTGATCGTCGGGCAAGTGGCTCACGGCGCCAGCTTCGATGAGATTCTGGCGGACTATCCCGACCTCAAGGCGGAAGATATCGAACAGGCGCTGGAATACGCGGCCTGGCTGACGCAGGAAGAGATCCATGTCGTCTGAAGGGAAACCTATGCGGTTTCTCGCCGATATGGGCGTGGCGGGTCGTGGCGTGGCTGCGTTCGGAAGGCCATGATGCGACGCATCTCTGGGAAGAGGGATTGCAGCGGCTGCCGGATCGCGCGATCTGGCGCAAGGCGGCTTCTGAAAGACGGGCGATTCTAACCTTCGATCTCGATTTCGGCGAGGTGTCTGGCTTTGCGAAGAACGCGCGAGCAGGGGTTGTCCTCTTCCGCCTTCGGAACACCCGGACGTCTCACGTGATCGAAAGACTGATGGCGGCGCTGGGTGAATGCTCGAACGCGCTGGCGGCGGGGGCGCTCGTCATCGTAGAGGAAACGCGCCTGCGAGTGCGTCATTTTCCTATCTGATGAAATCATCGAAGGCGTCAAATAGCAAAGGCAGTTGGAATTGGCGCAGGGGTTACGTTCCTCGTGGGAGCGGCGTCGGTCGCGATTCTCTGCATCCTCCCGCCGGGCAACAACGTTCGGGAGAGCATTGGGGACATCTTCCACCCGCCGTGCAAGCCGGCGGATTGGGTGATTAGCTGGTGGAATGTCGAGGAAGACCCAGTGAGAGCGCTGGTGATCTTTGGAACGTACTGGATCAGCCTTGGCGCGCTTCTGGGAGTCATTGCTGGCTTACTTTGGAAACTGCTGAGACAAGAACGCTCTTGAACCAACAAGGGCAAGGTGGCGATTGAGGGAAGCGACCACATCCTCGTCGAGATCCGTGGCTTTCGAGAGAAGTGAGGACGATTCGAAGGCGAGGCGTCCGCGGCGGCTTGGTTGCCGTTCGGATGAGCGCGGATTCTGGGTCGGTCTACGGCCAGTGAACCGGCCTTGTCTGGCGCCTCATGCGTTCGCGCTCATTCGGTCCCGTTTCTAACGTCCGAAGTTTATCGCCTGGACAACTCCGCTCAAGATGAGACCATTCAAGTGGAACTCCCAGGAACGGGACAACTCAAGTTCCACGTCGTATTCGACGAGTTGATTCGCGACCAGAACTACATGACCGCTGACCTCAAGCAGAATGGCCAAGGAGGCGAAATCCTCCTCACGATTCAGCCAAGTTCTCGACAGGAAGGTCTGAGCCAAGTCTGCGGCCCCTTGCCCGTGGGGGAGTGGGCTTTGGAACTGAGGAGCGATGAATACAACCTGGAGGCGATCCCAGAGACGCCAACGGTGGTGGTCGAGAAGGGAATCACCAAGGAGGTGCTCGTTCATGCCAGCAAGCGCGTGGGTCAGCCGTATTAGCCGCGACGGCCTGCTGGGCGAAGAAGGAGAGGCGCGACGGGCAATTCGGCAATGAGCCAGCGATAGACCGTCTGGTCAGCAGGATCCACGGCGTAGATGAGAAGGTTGCTGTCGGCGATCACGCAAGTTCCCCGCGGCCGGGCAAGGCCCGGTCGGTGCGGATTTCGCGCTGCCACCTCGCAGGATCGGCGATGTGCGAGAAAGCGCTGGATTGGCGAAGGGCGCCGAAGGGGTTGCGCTGGGCCTGGGTCAGGTTCTGCGGCAGCTGGGCTGTGCGGCAGCTGTCGAAGTAGGCCAGACTGGAGCCTTTCGCCTGGACCGAGAAGATCTCGCAAGGGTTGCGCTGTGGCGCTCCCGATGGTAGGGTGTGGTTATGAAGACCGTCTACATAGACAACTCGATTCCAAGCTATCTTACGGCACGTCCCAGCCGTGACTTGCGAGTTGCGGCCTGGCAGGAATTGACGGTCCAGTGGTGGGAGCAGGCTCGCGACTTGTACGAACTGGTGACATCAGAGTTAGTGATCGCAGAGGCGTCAGAGGGAGATCCAGAGGCATGCAGCCGACGCCTGGAGGCCCTTCGCGGCATTCCGGAAATCCCCGTCGATGAGGAAGTCGAAGCCCTTGCGGAGAGACTAATTCGCGAAGGTGGGATGCCGAGTTTCGCGGAGACTGACGCGTTGCATGTGGCGGTCTCGGCTGTCCACAACGTTGACTACCTTCTGACTTGGAATTGCCGCCACATTAACAATGCGGAAACAAAGCCAATCATGAGGTCCATCTGTGCGATCGCGGGGTATCGGTGTCCAGAGATTTGCACCCCGCAGGAATTGCTGCCGGAGGAATAGAAATATGTATACGGACGAGATCGTCGAAGAAGTCTGGAGGAATCGCGAAGCCTATGCGAACAGGCACAATCATAGCCTGAGAGAGATCGTCGCGGACCTCCAATCTCGACAGAAGCAGCCGTTCTCACGGATTGTCGATAGAAGGCGCCGCCCATCGGGTTCCACCGTGCCGCCTGGAGGCGCGCCTCCAGACGGCCGGTGAACTCCGATTCTCTGCTCAAGACGGAGAGCCGCCTCATGCTTTAGCCCGTTTCTTCTTCAGCGGCAGCCATTGCGAATGGAGGAAGCCGCGGGCGGGGGCGTCGGCGCGCTGGTAGGTGTGGGCGCCGAAGGCGTCGCGCTGGGCCTGGGTCAGGTTCTGCGGCAACTGGGCGGTGCGGTAGCTGTCGAAATAGGCCAAACTCGCGCTCATTGCCTGGACGGGGATGCCCTGGCGCTGCGCCAGCCCGATCACCTCGCGCCAACTCGATTGAGCGGCTTCAAGCCAGGCCTTGAACTCGGAATCGAGCAGGAGGCTGGGCAGGTCGGGACGCCGCTCGTAGGCGCGCATGATGTCGTCGAGGAACCGCGCGCGGATGATGCACCCGCCCTTCCAGATGCGCGCCGTCTCCTTCATGTTGACGTTCCAGTTGTACTTCGCCGACGCGTTTTGAATGAGCCGCATGCCCTGCGCGTAGGAGCAGATCTTCGAGGCGTAGATCGCGTCGTGGATCGCCTGGAGGAGTTTCTTCTTGCCGCGAGCGGCGGGTTTGGCTTCCGGGCCTTTGATCTCTTTCGAGGCGGCGACGCGCTCGTCCTTCATGCTGGACAGGGTGCGCGCATCGACCGCGGCGGCGATGGTTGGGACCGGGACGCCCAGTTCGAGCGCGATGCGCACGGTCCAGATCCCCGTGCCCTTCTGCCCCGCCTTGTCGAGCACCACGTCGACCAACGGGCGGCCGGTCTCCGGGTCCTTGACCTTAAAAACCTCTCCGGTTAGTTCAATGAGGAACGACTCCAGCGGCCCTTTGTTCCACTTGGAGAAAACGCGGGCCAGTTCGTCCGCCTCAAGGCCCGCGATGCGCTTCAGCAGGTCGTAGGCCTCGGCGATGATCTGCATGTCGCCGTATTCGATGCCGTTGTGGACCATCTTGACGAAATGGCCGGCGCCGTCGGGGCCGCAGTAGGTGACGCACGGGCCGGAATCGGTCTTGGCCGAAATGGCTTCGAGGACGGGGGCCAGGTGGTCGTAGGCTTCGCGCGCGCCGCCAGGCATAATGGCCGGACCGAAGCGCGCGCCTTCCTCGCCGCCCGA
>JAPLSS010000148.1 GCA_026398515.1 Candidatus Sumerlaeota bacterium
GATCGAGCGCATCGCGGCGTTGGCCTCCAGCGTCGTCGCGTCCACCAACACCGTTTTGCCCCGCCGCACGCCGCGCTTCTGCCCGATCTCCAAGACCATCGCGAACATCCGCTCGTGAACGTCCAGGGGCAGGCGCTGGCGAATCCGGGTCAGGCTGGAATGGTGCGGCGCGCTGTCCGTCAGCGCCAGCCCCAGGAACTCCCGCAGCGACAGGCTGTCGGCGCACCGCCAGGCGATCCCGCGCTGCGCGTCGATTCCCTCGAAGTATCCGATCAGCAGCATCCGGAAATACTGGCCCAGCGGGATCGACGAACGCCCGCCGTCCTTGTAATACGGCGCGCACAACTCCTCGAGCCGCCGGTCGAACTCCTCTTCCCGCAGCACTTGGTTCAACTTCGCGTAGAACGGATGGCCCGGCGAGCGAGCGATCTGCTCACTGGCGATCCACATCTCGCCCTGGCGGTCGAAGTCGAAACTGCTCAGCGACATGGAAAAGAGTCCTTTGCACGGGGAAGGGAAGCAGAAAACCAGCATACCCAATCAACTCTGGTAATATGTATTATATTTTGTGCAAAGTCAAGCATTATTTTGCGTTTTTCAACGGGCTGATAGGCGGTCTTCGTCGTAAGTCCTTGTTGTGAGTCGTAACGTTCCGTATGAAGGCGGGATTCCATGCTCCTGTAACACTTATTGATTATTTCGTTCGGCGTTGTCATCTTCCCTCGCATGGCCGTTGAACCCCTCATCCCCCTCCGCTTCCGCGACTTCCTGTTCCCCCAGGCGCTGCTGAAAGAGACCGGCGCGGAGGAGAATCCGCTCGTCATCCGCTGGCGTGCGCACATGCGGCGCTGGCCGGTGAGACTGGCCCGCGCGCTGGCCGATCTGTTGTTCCTGGGCTTGTGTCTATATCTGTTTTCCATGCCGGCGCCGCGAGGGGCTCTGTTTCTCCCCGCCTCGTGGGCCAGCAGGGCGGTCTTGTGCGATTACGCGCTAATCGGCTCGGTGTGCCTTGTTCTGCGCCTTCACCTGTTCGCAGCCGGGTGGTCGCCGCTGCTGGAGATGCTCGGGGGAAGAGGGCTTGAGTCGCTGCGTCCGACCCTTCTGACGCCGAACGACTTGTTTCTCCATCCTCTTTTGCTGCGGGCCGGCCGTTGGCGGGTCGCGCGGACCTACTGTGTCGCGGCTCTGATTTCGGTGTTCGCGTTCGGCATTCCCGCCGCGCCCGGCGATGCGGTGGCCTTCGGTGCCCGGACTCTGGCCGGGCTGAACTTTGTGCTGCTCATGGGTGTTGTCGCTTCCCTCCAGTTCATCGTCGAATGGCGCCTTCTCGTCGGCGGGAAATGGCGCGCGTGGTCGCCCGCCATCTCCGTGTCGATTTCGCTCGCTCTGGCGGCCTTTCTGGGGCCGTATGCGTGCACCTACCTTCGTGGAGTCCAGACGCAAACCCTCGGCGATTTGCTTCTCATCCCGGCAGCCACCGCGCTCTGGGTTCTGGCACTCGCCTTGTTGGCGTGGCTGGCCGCGGCAGCGACCTATGAAGACGCGCAGGCCCTCCTCGCGCGCCGCCCCCCGGCCGGCGAGAACGGGAACGGCGGTCAGCCTGGCCGTCTTCCCAACCTCCTGGACCTGTGGCGTCCAAGGCTTCCATGGCGGCGAGGAGCCCAGGGGCGAGAGGAACAGGCGGCGTGGGATCCCGAGGCAATGAGGGGCGCGCTCGGGTCGGCCGCGTTGTTCGTCCTGCTTTGTTGCGCCGGAAGTCAGGCGGCGATGGCTCTCCCCGTGTGGCCCGATCAGTGGCGTGTTCGTTCGGTTGTGTTTCCCTCGTTATACGCATCCTTCTTTGGCGGTCTCGCCTTCTACGGGTTCCTGCGAATTCACCGGACGTTGCGGGACCAAGGCCCCGAGTCATTGCCGAACGTGTTTCGACGGAATGCCGGCGTGGCCGCCTTCGCCGCTATGGCGTTTACGGCAGGGCTCGTCGGATTATCGGGGGTGAGCCTATTCCGAATGGTTGTCACGCGGCCAGGCCGTCCCATGGACTGGGTCTTCCTTCTTCCCACCTTTGCTGGGTGATGACATTCCTGCTGGAGTCCATTGT
Source organism: Candidatus Sumerlaeota bacterium (assembly GCA_026398515.1). GTDB lineage: Bacteria > Sumerlaeota > Sumerlaeia > JAPLSS01 > JAPLSS01 > JAPLSS01. The sequence goes on from JAPLSS010000148.1 coordinate 2,099, forward strand.
CGGCAGCCTGTGCTGCTGGGCGTTATTCAGCGCGCTGATGCTTCGCTCCGGCGCCATGCTCCGTGATCGAATCCTCTGGCGTCGATCCGAGACGGAGACATTTGCCGCGGGCGTGGTTTTCGGCGTTGCCCTCTGCGTCCTGGTCTGGGCGTGCAATGAGATGGAGAATTCCATCGAGCTCGGCCTTTACCGGTATTGGGGGTTCGTGCAAGCGTTCCCCGCGGACAGTTGGACGACGTTTACGCCGTTCGCGCTGCGAAGCCTGGCGGAACAGGCTTTCGGCGTCGCCCCGTTCCTCGGGCTGGCCGTGGCCGTGCTGTTGATCCGAAGCGGATTGAGGCGGTTGCAGCGGCCCGCCGAGCCGGACGCCGATGAAGCGTCGGGGCGGACCGACTAATCCTTGCGCCTCTTGCGCGCTTCGGGTAGACGAAAGGCCGATTCCGGGTGGGCGGAGGCGCGAGGCGAATGGACGAGAACGGCAAGCGGCTGCTGGAATTGCAGAAGATCGACTCGCAAATCGTCGAGTTCGAGCGCCAACTGGAGGCGTATCCAAAACGCATCCAGGCGCTCGAGGGCGACGCCGTGCGGGCGCGCGAGGAACTGGAGGCCGCCACGCAGCGCCTGAAAGACGCACGGGCGCGGCGCGGCCTGATGGAAAGCGAGATCAAGACGACCCAGGAGGCGGTCCGCAAGTCGCTCACCCAGCAGATGCAGGTCAAGACGAACAAGGAATACCAGGCGATCACCCACCAGATCGAAACCCTCAAGCAGCAGATCAGCGACCAGGAGACCAGCGTCCTCGAAGCGATGGAGCGCGAGGACGAGATGCAAAGCCGCCTGGCCGAACTCAAGGACGCGGCGGGGCACGCGCAGCGCGAGTTCGAATCGGAAAAGGTGCGCATCCTGGCGCTGGAGGCGGAGAAGCGCGAGCGGCTGGAGGCGTTGCGCGCGGAGCGGAAGGCTTGCCTGCAACTGATCCCCGAGGATCTGGCGGATCAATACAGGCGACTGTTCCTGCGCTTTCCCGGCGCGGCCATCGCCCCCACCGACGGCATCACCTGCGGCGGGTGCAACATGAAGCTGCTGGCTTCGACTCTGCAGGCCCTCAACGAAAGCGGCACGCTGGCGCCCTGCAGCCATTGCCGAAGGCTGCTGTATCTGAGGGAAAATTGACCAGACTCAAATCACGGAACACACGGAATACACGGAAGAACCGATTCCCTTGGTTGTTTTCCGTGTGTTCCGTGTGTTCCGTGGTCTGAACTCAAAGGCTGGCGATCGCCGTCTGGATGAGGCGAAGGAGGGGCGCGGGGTAGACGCCGAGGAGAATGAGCGAAAAGCCCAGGACGGCCAGCGCCACGCCGCCGGCGAGAGAGAATCCCGGCGCCCGGTCGGCGGCCTTCGCTTCCTCGCCGGGCCGCGCGTAGACGGCCACCACGCTGCGCAGATAATAAAACAAGCCGATGGCGCTATTGAGCGCGAGGATCAACACCAGCGCCCATAGCGCCGAGCCGATGCCGGACGCGACCACGAAGTACTTCCCAATGAATCCCGCCGTCAGCGGAATGCCCGCCAGCGACAGCAGGGCGGCGACGAACGCTCCGCCCATCCACGGCCGCCGCCAGAAGAGCCCTTGATAGTCTTCCATCGCGTCGGCGTCGCGGTCGCGCGGAGAAAGCGCCGCGACGACGCCAAACGCAATCAATGTCGTAATCATGTAGGCCGCCAGGTAGAACGTCGCCGCCTCGGCGCCCATCGGCCCCGCCGCGATGAACGCCACCAGGAGGTAGCCGATGTGCGCGATGGACGAATACGCCAGGATGCGCTTCACGTTGCGTTGCAGGAGGGCGAGCAGATTGCCGGCGAACATCGACGCCACGGCCAACGCGCTCAGGGCGATCAGGATCGGGCGACTATCCGTCGCGCCCAGTTGCGTCAGGAACCGAAGGAGAAGCGCCGCCATCGCCACCTTGGACACGCCCGCGACGAACGCCGTGGCCGGAGCGGGCGCGCCTTCATAGACATCCGGCGTCCACAGGTGGAACGGCGCGGCGGCCAGTTTGAACCCCGCGCCGACGAGGATCAGCGCCATTCCCGCAAGCATATAGACGTTCGCGCCGCCGGAGGCCTTGAGCGCCTTGGCCAGCGGCGCAAACCCCATCGCGCCATATTCCGCGTATAGCAGCGCCATGCCGAAGAGGAGGAACGCCGCCGACCCCGCGGCCAGTACCAGATACTTGATTCCGGCCTCGATCGACCGCGCGCGTTCGCGCGTGTAGGCGATGAGGGCGTAAAGCGAGACGCTCAGAATTTCCAGTCCGAGGAAGAACGAAACGAAATGCGCGCTTACGGCCAGGGTGACGCAGCCCAGCGTCGCCGTCAGGAGGAGCGCATAGTATTCCTCGGCGTCCCGGCCGCGCGCGCGCAGATACCCGTAGGAGACCGCCGCGACCGCCAGGCTGCCCTTCAACAACAGCCCAACATAGAACAGGCCGAATTCGTCAATCGCAAGGAGGCCCGTGACCATGCGCGGCGCCGCGGACCGCGCGGGCAGCACGCAGAAGAGCGCCACGGCCAGCCCGATCATGCTCGCCGCCGCCACGATCGCATGCCGGCGCCAGAACGCGGCCAGCATCATGACGACGACCGCCGCCGCCGCCACGGCGATCAACGGGGAAATGGCGATCCAATCGGCTGAACTCAACCCAGTCACCTCGTTTGGTTCGGAGTTCGGAGTTCTGGGTTCGGAGTGCGACCTTTAGGTCGTAATGGTTATAGAATCTCCAAACGACGCATACGACCTGAAGGTCGCACTCCGAACCCAGAGCTCCGCACTCTGAACTCTGAACTCCGCACTTCTCACATTCACCTCATAAAGAATCCCGGCAGCGCCGAGCCGATTTTCTCCAAGCTTTCGACAATCGGCGCGGCGGCGTGCAACACCGGCTGCGGATACAGGCCCAGCCACACCAGCGCCGCCGCCATCGCCCCCAACACCGCCCACTCGCGCGCGCTCAGATCGGCGAACGACCACGCCTCTTCCGCCGGCCCGTGAAACGCGCGCTGCATAAGGCTCAGCGAGTAGATCGTCGCCCCCACCAAGCCAATCCCCGCCAGCGCCGTCATCCAGACGCTCACGTGGTACGCGCCCAGCAGCACGAGGAATTCCGCGATGAAGTTGCCCAGGCCCGGCAAGCCCAGCGAGGCCATGGCGAAGAACATCGCCATCGCGCCGATCCGCGGCGCAGCGGACCACAGGCCGCCCATCCGCCTGAGGTCGCGCGTGTGGATGCGCTCGTACAGGAGGCCGACGAGGACGAACAGCGCCCCCGTGCTGAGGCCGTGGCAGATCATCTGCATGACCGCGCCTTGCATCGCCCACGCGTTCCACGAATAAATGCCCAGCACGACGAAGCCCAGGTGGCTGACGCTGGTGTAAGCGACCAACCGTTTCAGGTCGGTCTGCGCGAAGGCCAGGATCGCGCCATAGAGAATGCCGACGACGCCCAACGCCATCGCCACCGGCGCGAACCGCAACGACGCCTCGGGAACGAGCATCAGGAGCATCGCCGCGCGCGGCGTCATTGCGACGTTCAACAGGTCGGAGTAGTCGAAGGAGCGCGCGCCGGTCTGTTTGAAATGCAGGAATTGCAGCGTCAGGATGGCGATCAGCATCAACAAGCCGCTCGCCTGGGTGAACAGGAAGAACTTAATCGCCGAGTAGACCCGCCGCTCGTGGCCCCAGATGACGATGAGCAGGTACATCGGGATCAGCATCATTTCCCAGAAGAAGTAGAAGAGGAACAGATCGAGCGCGGTGAAAACCCCCGCGATGCCCGCCAGGACCCACAGCAGGTTGAAGTGGAAGAAGCCGACGCGCTTCTGAATCTCGCTCCACGAACAGGCCACCGACAGCGCGCCGAGGAAGAAGGTGAGCGCGAGCAACAGCAGGCTCAGGCCATCCATACCAAGATGGAACGAGACGCCGAATTGGGGAATCCACTCGGCGCGCGTTTCCACGAGCCAGGCGCCGGGCTTCAGGAATTCCGGCGCGTGACGAAGCGCCGCCCACTGGCCCACGACGAGCAGCAGGTCGAGCGTCACCGCGCCCAGCGCGATCCCGCGCGACCACAGCGGACTCTTGCGCTCCGCCGCCCACGCCGCCGCGCCGCCAATCAAGAGGATAAGTATGAGAAGCGTCAGAATCATGGTTCGGAGACCATCTCTTTGTATGGAGTCCCGCCTTTAGGCGGCCTTCGTTGTGCGCGCATGCATTCCGCCTAAAGGCGGGACTCCATACATATTCATCTCACCCACAGCACAATGGCCATCAACGCCACCGCGCCGAGGGCCACGCCGGCGGCGTACCAGCGCACCCGTCCGGTTTGCGTGCGGATGATTCCGCGGTGCAACAGCGAGAAGAACGCCGCCACGCCATTGTAGGCGCTGTCGATGAAATCGTCGCGGTTCACCGTCGCCGCCCACACGAACGGCTTGACGAACAGCCTATCGTACAGCCAGTCGAACCCCCAGCCGCCGAGCCAGAAGGCCTGCGCCGCCGCCCCCCACGCGCGCTTCGCAATGCCTTCGACCACGCGCGGCATGCCAAGGTAAAGGACGCCCGCCAGGACAATGCCCAACAGCGCCGCCGCCGAGGCGATGAGCATCATCGCCGATTCCATGCGCTCCGGCGCCTCTTCCACGCCCGGCGCGGCCGGCAGGGCGGATCGAAGGAACTCGCCGAACCAACGAATGCCGCCGAGCGCGCGCGGAGTCTCCACGAACCCGCCGACGATCGACAGCGCCGCCAGGATCGCCAGCGGAGCCGAGACGCGCCATCCCGGCTTCGAGGCCACGCGGCCCTTCTCTTCGCCAAAGAAGACCAGGCATACGAGGCGGGTCGTATACAACGCGGTTAGGAACGCGCCGATCAGACCCGCCGCCCACAGCGCCGGCCCGCCCGCGTTCGACGACCACGCGCTCCAGAGAATCAGGTCCTTGCTGTAAAAGCCGGCCGTGATGAGCGGCAGCCCCGCCAGCGCCGCGCTGCCGGCCAGGAAGGTCCAGAACGTCAGCGGCAGCCGCTTCCACAGGCCGCCCATCTTGTGGATGTCCTGCTCGTGATGCAGCGAAAGGATCACCGCGCCGGCCCCGAGGAAGAGGAGCGCCTTGAAGAACGCGTGCGTCATGAAATGGAAGACCGCCGCCGACCACGCCCCCACGCCCAACGCCAGGAACATGTAGCCGATCTGGCTGATGGTCGAGTACGCGAGCACGCGCTTGATGTCGCGCTGCGCGAGGGCGCTGAAGCCGGAAATGAGCAGCGTCGCCGCGCCGATGATGGCCACCGCCAACTGCGCCGCCGGCGCGAGTTCGAAGAGGACGTGCGTGCGCGCGATGAGATACACGCCCGCGGTGACCATCGTCGCCGCGTGGATCAGCGCGCTCACCGGCGTCGGACCGGCCATCGCGTCGGGAAGCCACGTTTGCAGCGGCAATTGCGCCGACTTGCCCAGCGCCCCGCCGAGCAGCAGCGCCGCGGCCGCCGTCGCCATGCCCGCTCCGACGCGCCACTGCTCGCGCGCCTGCGTCATTAGTTGTTGCACATCCAGCGTGCGGAATTGCCAGACGAGCAGGAACAATCCCAGCGCCATCGCCGTGTCGCCGACGCGGGTGACGATGAAGGCCTTCTGCGCCGCGCGTCCGTTCACGCGGTCCTTGTACCAGAAGCCGATCAGCAGGTAGCTGCACAGGCCGACGCCTTCCCAGCCGAGGTAGAGCAGCAGGAGGTTGTCGGCCATCACGAGGACCAGCATCGAGGCGACGAACAGGTTCATGTACGCGAAGAAGCGCCGGAACCCCTCGTCGCCGGCCATGTACTCCACCGAATACAGATGAATCAGGAAGCCGACGCCGGTGACCACGAGGACGAAGACGACCGTCATCGCGTCGAGGTAAAAGCCGATCGCCGGCTTGAAATCCTCGACGCTCATCCAGGTCCAAAGCGTCTGATGAAACGCAGGCCCGGCGGGCGGCGTGCCGATGAATTGCGCGGCGACGCCAAGCGCGACCAACGCCGACAGCCCCACCGAGCCGACGCCGATCCACGCCGCCGCCGCCCTTGAAAGGCGCGACCCGCCGAACGCCAGAGCCAGGTAGCCGGCGAGAGGAAGAGCGGGAATGAGCCAGAGCAGGGACATTATCGAACGAATCCGCCTGCGCACATGAATGCGGAATGCGGAATGCGGAATGCGGAGAAAACGCCGCTATGGAATGTCTCATTCCTCATCAGCCTATCTTCCTTTGTGGTCTTCATTCCGCATTCCGCATTCCGCACTCCGCATTCTCTAGCCCTTCATCACGCTCGCCGCGTCGGCATCGAGCGTTTTGAATTGATGATAGATCCGTAACAGCAAAGCCAACCCGACCGACACTTCCGCCGCGGCCATCGCCAGGATGAAGATGAACATCACTTGCCCGTCCGGCTGCCCCCAGCGCGAGCCGGCGACGATGAACGCCAGCCCCGCCGCGTTAAGCATGACCTCGAGCGACATCAGGATGAAGACCAGGTTGCGCCGCGCCAGCAATCCCGCCAGACCCAGCGCGAACAGGACCGCTGCGAGGAGCAAGCCGTGGGTCATGGGTATCGCGCTCATCTTCCGTCTCCGTGGACGCTTGCTTGAGTTCGCAGTCCCGCCTTCCGGCGGTCTTCGTCGTGAGCCGTCATGGCGGCATTCCACCTGAAGGCGGGACTGCGAACTTAAGCGTCTCCCTTTTCCAACGACTTGGAAGCCGGCGCTTCGCGGCGGCCGAGGTGGAACGCGCCGATCAGTCCGGCCAGCAACAGCATCGAAGCCAATTCCACGCCGACCACGTACGGGCCGAACAACGCCAGGGCGATCTGTTTCGGCGCAATGGACGCCTGCCCCGCCCCCTGCCCCGCGCCATGCGCCAACGCAAAGGCCAACTGCGCCAGCAGGATGGCGGCCAGAATTCCCGGGCCGATCCAGACGCGCGGCCGGACCCACTCGCGTTCGCGCTCGCTGGCCTGCGATCCCAGGTTGAGCATCATCATCACAAACAAGAAGAGCACCAGAATCGCGCCGGCGTAGATGATCACCTCCAACGCGGCAATGAACGGCGCGCCGAAGGTGAAGAAGACCAGCGCCGTGGCAAGCAGCGAGACGTTGAAGTATAGCAGCGCGTGCACGGCGTTGCGCCCCGTGATCGCCAGCGCGGTGGCCGCGACCGCCACCAAGCCCGCTACGTAGAATGTGAAAGTGTTCGCCAGCATGGTCGCCTCACGGGAATGCGGAATGCGGAATGCGGAATGCGGAATAGAGACCGCAATGGGGAGTCCTTTTGCGCATCGTCCGATCTTCCTCAGCGTTCTTCATTCCGCACCCCGCACTCCGCGTTCTTCATTCCGCACTCCGCATTCCGCATTCGCAATTCCGCACTCCGCATTCGTCTCACGGCAACAAAGTCCGCGCATCCTCCGGCGGCTTTTCGTTCTCCGCCTCGCCTTTGCCTTTTCCGCCGATGGCCAGGCCGGCGACGCGGTAGAAATTGTAGTTGGGATACTTGCCCGACCCGCTGATCAACAGGTCCTCTTTCTCATAGACCAAATTCCGGCGCTGGTATTCCGCCATCTCGAAATCCGGTGTCAGTTGGATCGCGTAGGTCGGGCACGCGTCCTCGCAATAGCCGCAGAAGATGCAGCGCGAGAAGTTGATGCGGAAGAATTGCGGGTAGCGCCGCCCATTCGAATCCTCGGTCGCCTGCAACGCGATGCAATCGACCGGGCAGGCCGCCGCGCACAGGTAGCACGCCACGCACCGCTCCTGGCCGTCGGGGTCGCGCGACAAGATGATCCGTCCCCGCCAGCGCGGCGCGAGATAGTTCTTCTGCTCGGGATATTGCACGGTCACGCGCCGGCGGAACGTGTGCGCGAGGATCTGCGCCATCGTTCGCAGGGTCGTGAGCCAGGTGCTGAGCAGTGTTTGAAGCATGGCAGTCAATCCAGCCCCTGTCCCCCTTAACAACTCAAGCGTCCACCCCATCTACCCCATCCAGCCCGTCCATTCCGTCCGCTTCGTCCCCCCGACCCATCCCTTTCACCTCGCCGCCAACACCACCGCCGCGGTGACCACCAGGTTCGCGAGCGCCAGCGGCAGCATCGCCTTCCACGCGTAGGACATCAACTGGTCGTAGCGCGGACGCGCCAGCGACGCCCGGAACAAGATAAACAGACTGATGAACGCCATGGTCTTGACCGCCAGCCACACGACCGGCGGCAGCCACGGCCCATGCCACCCTCCAAAGAAGAGCGTGGCGATCAGCGCCGACACCAGCGTCACGCCGATGTATTCGCCGACGAAAAACATGCCGAACTTCATCCCCGAATACTCGGAGTGGAATCCGGCCACCAACTCGCTTTCCGCTTCCGGCAGATCGAACGGCAGGCGGTGCGTTTCGGCCAGACCGGCGATCAGGAACGTCACGAACCCGAAGAATTGCGGCACGACGAACCAGACCTTCGACTGCGCGGCCACGATGTCGCTCAACCGAAACGAGCCGGCCTGCGCCACGACGCCCATGAGCGCCAAGCCCATGAACACTTCGTAACTCAGCATCTGGGCCGCCGCCCGCATC
>JAPLSS010000929.1 GCA_026398515.1 Candidatus Sumerlaeota bacterium
GACGCAGCCGAGAAAGCGGTGGGATTGGCCAGCTTTGCCCGCAAACACGCGCCGGACTTCGGGCGAATCGAGCTGATCCGGGTTGTGAACGGCCGAATCGAGCGGCTGCGGCTCCACGAAGAATCCGTTCGTGACAAGGTCATGAATGTACGTGACCCGAATCACCTGCAAGCGTTGTACGAGTCACTCGGCTGATACTATTCCTGGTAAATTACGGGGACATTCATGATAAGCGCCCGTCAAGGGAACACGGAGATTTCCCGTTTGCTTTCGGGGAGTTCCGGGCGTTCCGCGTGATTCGGTGGCCCTGATGGACGCATTTGGCTGAAACGTTTCCGGCTGCCAGCCCGCGCCGGGCGCCGCTTGTTGCATCTTCCGATGCGAAAGCGCATGTTTGCCCTTGCGTTCTTGTCCCATCGATTCCGCGCCAAGCGCCAAGCCTCCCACAGGAGATCCTCCATGAACCGTGTCTTGCTGAAGTCCATCGCCCCAATATTCGGTTTCGCCGTTTGCCTCTCCGTCGCGGGCGCAGCGCCGGCTTCCCTCATCGTGAACGGCGGATTTGAGCGATCCGAAAATGGCGGCGCCGCCGGGTGGGAGGACTTGTGGACGCGCGAACCGAATGCGGCGCGCCTCGTCTTCGACACCGAGACGCGCCACGGCGGAGCGCGGTCGGCGCGCATCGAGCACACCGGCGCCAAGGACTGGAGTTTGAACGCCGCGGCGACGATTTCCGTCAAGCCCGGCGACGTGTTTGCGCTGGAGGGCTGGATCAGGATTCAGGGCGCGGGGACGGCCACCCTGTGCGTGGAAACCATCGACGCAAAAGGGAAGGCCGTCTCCTGGACTTTTGGGAACTGCGAGATCGAGGGCGAGAAGGATTGGACGGCGGCCCGCTCGCGCTTCGTCATTCCCCCGGGTGTTGTCTCGATGCTCCCGCGCGTGATCGGCACGGGAGCGGCCACGGTTTGGGTGGACGATCTATCGCTGGTCAAGGAGGGCAATACGCAAACCATGCGCAACAAAGACCTTCCCGCGGAACTCAAGATTCAGAACGCCGCGTTGACGGTGGCGCTTCGCACGGCCGACGCCACGCTCGCCGTGACCGACCGCCGCGCGGGCCAGACCTGGACCCAGAAGCCCGGCGCCTTCCAAGCCGTCCTGCTCAACGCCGCCGTGGCCGCCAACGGGAAGCGGATCGAGTTGGGATGGCTTGATCCCGCCTCCGGCTTGAACATGCAAGGCGGGATCGAACTGGACGGCGATCGTCCGGAGTTCACCTTCTCTCTGTCCGCCGAGGGCAAACTCGCGAAGCCCCTCGCCTTTCCTCAGCCCTTCGTCACCGATCCGGGCACGTATCTCGTCATCCCCATGAACGAGGGGATCTCCTACCCGGTCGAAGACGAGTCGATCCAGCCCATGCGGCTCATCGCCTATGGCGGCCACGGCATCTGCATGGCCTTCTGGGGCGCGACCGACGGCGAGCGCGGCCAAATGGCCATCCTCGAAACGCCCGACGACGCGGCCATCCGCATCGCGCGCCAGGACGGGCGGCTGTGCGTCGCGCCGGAATGGGACGCGAGGAAGGGCCAGTTCGGCTACGAGCGGCGGTTGCGCTACGTCTTCTTCGACCAGGGCGGCCACGTGGCGATGTGCAAGCGCTACCGCGAATACGCAAAACAAATCGGTTTGTTCAAGACCCTGGAGGAAAAGCGGCGCGTGAACCCCAACGTCGACCTCCTCGTCGGCGCGGTCAACACGTGGTATTGGGCGCCGGACGCCGCGGCCATGGTCCGCGAGATGAAGGCCGCCGGCATCGAGCGCATCCTCTGGAGCCATGCCGGGCAGCCCGAGGACATCCAGGCCATGAACGACATGGGCGGCGTCCTGACCAGCCGCTACGACATCTATCAGGATCTCATGGACCCGCACGTCATCCAGGAGAAGCTGGGCCGCGCGCATCCAGACTGGACGCAAGGCGCCTGGCCCAAGGACATCATGATCGGGGCGAACGGAGAGTGGACCAAGGGCTGGCAGGTGAAAGGGAAGGATGGCGTAATGTATCCGTGCGCCGTCTGCTGCGATCGCCAGGCCGTCGGATATGCCCGCGAGCGCGTGCCGGCCGACTTGGCCACGCATCCCTACCGCTGCCGCTTCATCGACACCACCACCGCGGCGCCGTGGCGCGAGTGTTATTCGCCTGACCATCCGATGACGCGCTCCGACAGCCGCCATTGGAAAATGGAACTGCTGCGCTACATGTCGGAGGAGATGAAGCTTGTCACCGGCAGCGAGACCGGCCACGACGCGTCGGTTCCCTTCGTCCACTACTACGAAGGCATGATGAGCCTCGCGTCGTATCGCGTCCCGGACGCCGGACGCGCCATGCAGAAGATTCTGGACGAGGCGCCGGAACGCGTCGTGAAGTTCCAACTCGGTTGGCAATATCGCCTGCCGCTGTGGGAGCTGGTCTATCACGACTGCGTGGTGGCGCAGTGGTACTGGGGCGACTACAACAACAAGATCCCGTCGCTGTGGGACAAGCGCGACTTGTTCAACATCCTCTATGCCTCCGGGCCGATGTTCATGTTCAACCGCGAGTTCTGGGAGAAGAACAAGGAGCGGTTCGCGCGGAGTTACAGGAACATCAGCCCCGTTGCGCGCGCCGCGGGCTACGCCGAAATGACCGACCACCGCTTCCTGGCGCTCGACCGCTCGGTCCAACAGACGCGTTTCGCCAATGGAGTCGTGGCGACCGTCAACTTCGGAGATCAGCCGTTCCGTCTGCCGGACGGCGCCGAAGTGGCCGCGCTGGGCTTCCATGTAGAGGGCGTGAAGGCGCCGTGAGTTTAGGCGATGAATGTCGAATGTCGAACAGGGAGCGTCGAAGGCCGAAATGCACGGGCAAGAGGCCGGAATTCGGCATCCGTGGCTCACTTCTTTCTTCGACATTCCATGTTCGACATTCGGCATTCCCTCCTCTAAAGAGCCTTATTGCCCGTCATCCGTCCGCCGATACGTTGTATGAGGAGGGCCAGAAGCGGACGGCCCTCCCAGACCATGGCGCTTAGGCGGCGGATTTCATGGACTCTATGCGGATAGCCGCAGCCTTGATCCTGGCCTTGTCGCTGGCGGGATGCCACGCTTCCCCGAACCAAGAGACGCGGTCGGCCGATGGCCCCTCCGCGGTGGAGCTCGGCAAGGGAGCGGGCGATCTGGCGCAGCTGGAGCCGGGCGAGTTCGCCCGGCCCCCGGGCTCGGCGCAGGACGAGGCCCAGTCGGCGGCCTCCCAGCCGAAGCCGGACAAGCCCCAATCGCGGGCCGAGGCGCCGAAGCCCATTCGGTTTGACTATCGCGTGCTGGCGCCCCCGGAGTCCGGCGGCGCGGTCTACCGGGCGACGTGGGAAGGCCCCGTCGCGCTGGCCAACTCGAAGTTCATCTGGCTGCGGCTGGGCGTCGCGTTTGAGGTGACGAGTCAGGAGGTCGCCGATAAGTTCAAGCCGATGGCCGACGACTACCGCGCTCTGACCGATTGTCTGACAGACGTAGTTCGCATGCGGCGCTCCCCGCAGTTGCAGGGGCCCGAAGCCATGGAGGACGTGAAGGAAAGCCTTGTCGAGGCGGTGGATCGGTTCTTCGGCGCCACCGTCGTGCGCGAGGCGTATTTCACCCAGTATCATCTGGGATACCGGTGAGGAGCGCCCGCTTGGGGTCATGATCCGTGGCGCGCCCCTCGATCCGGCGCGAGAAGCGAAAGGAGCCGTCGAAGTCATCCGCCGCCCGACCCGTGTGTGTCGCGTCTTATTTCAGCTGAGTGTTTAGAGTCGCGGGTTGAGGCGAACTGCCGGAAGACGACCGACATTTCCCACACGAAAGCGAATCGCCTGATGGAATGGGGGGAACGCGTCTTCCTGTCCCCGGAGTCCATCCTCGCCTTCTCGCGAGCGCTTGACTTGGATGGAGGAGCCCCGTCATGCCGCACGGAAAACCTGCCAAAGACGAACACCCGCTCTCGGAGCTGGAGGCTCTACGGCGCCGGTGCGCGGAGTTGGAACGAGCCGCCGCGGAAGCGGAGCGGTTCGCAAAGGCGTTCCGCGAAAGCGAGGAGCGGTTCGGCGCCTTGTTCGACGGGGCCGGAGACGCCATCTTCATCCTCGACCTGGAAGGGCGCCTCCTCGAGGCGAATCGGCTGGCTTGCGAACGCCTGGACTTCAGCCGCGACGAACTCCTGCGGATGACCGCAGCCGACGTCGAGGCGCCGGAATACGCGGCGCTGCTTCCCAAGAGGCTGGCGCAACTGCGCCGGCGCGGTCGCGCCGTCTTCGAGACGGCTTACATTCGCCGGGACGGCAAGATCCTCGCGGCCGAAGCCAGTTGCCGCGTCATCCAATTCGCCGGCCAGAACGCCGTGCTCGCCGTCGCCCGCGACATCGCCGAGCACAAACGGGCGGAGGAGGCGCTGCGCGAATCGCGCGCGCACCTGGAGAAGATCCTCGATTGCGTCGCCGACCCGATCTTCGTCAAGGACCGTCGGCACCAATTCGTTCTCGCGAACGCCGCCCAGCATGCTCTCGTCGGCCGTGAGCGCGGGGATCTACTGGGCAAGACCGACCATGAATTCTTCCCCAACGAGCAAGTGAAGGTTTTCTGGGAGCAGGAGGAATTCGTCTTCGAAACTGGCGAAGTAAGCGTCAACGAAGAAGAAGTCACCGCCGCGCAGGGCCAGCTGCGCATCCTCGTCACCAAGAAGACTCTCTTCACCGACAACGCGGGAAACCAGTTTATTGTCGGCGTCAGCCGCGACATCACCGAGCGGAAACGGGCGGAGGAGGCGCTACGCGAGTCGCGCGCGTACCTGGAGAAGATCCTCGATTGCGTCGCCGACCCGATCTTCGTCAAGGACCGCCGCCATCGCTATGTATTGGCGAATGCGGCCGAATGCGAATTGCACGGGTGTTCGCGCGAAGAGTTGCTGGGCAAATCCGACGCGGAGTATTTCCCCAAGGAGCAGTACGAGGTTTTCTGGCGTCAGGACGACGCGGTCTTGGAAAGCGGCGAGCAGAACGTCAACGAAGAACTGATCACCGACGCGCGCGGCGAATTGCGCACCATCGTGACCAAGAAGACGCTCTACGTGGACAAGCAGGGCCGCCCGTTCATCGTCGGCGTGATTCGCGACATCACCGACCGCAAGCGGGCGGAGGAAGCGCTTCAAGAGAGCGAGGAATTGCGTCGAGACACTCTGGAATCCACCGCCGATGGAATCCTGGTGGTGGACGAGGCGGGCAAGGTTGTTCTGGCCAACTCGCGTTTTGCCGAGTTGTGGCGCATCCCCCAAGACCTGCTGGCCTCGCGGGATGACGCTCAGCTTCTGGAGTATGTGCAATCCCAGCTGAAAGCCCCCGAGGCGTTTCTAGCCAAGGTGCAGGAACTCTACCAGTCCGACCAGACGGCCCTGGACTACGTGGAGTTCAAGGACGGCCGCGTCTTCGAGCGGTTCAGCAGCCCCCTGATCCGCGAAGGCCGCCTCGCCGGGCGCGTGTGGAGCTTCCAGGACATCACCGCGCGCCGGCGGGCCGAGGAGGAGCGGCGGAAGCTGGAGGCGCAGATGCAGCACGTCCAGAAACTGGAGAGTTTGGGCGTGCTGGCCGGCGGCATCGCCCACGACTTCAACAACCTGCTGACCGGAATTCTGGGCAACGCCGACTTGGCCTTGTCCGACTTGTCGCCGGTCTCGCCCGTGCGCGAGCACCTGGAGGAGATCGAACACGCCTCGCGGCGCGCGGCCGATCTGTGCCGCCAGATGCTCGCCTATTCCGGCAAGGGGCGGTTCCTGCTCCAGACGCTCGACGTGAGCGAACTGGTCGAGGAAATGCAACACATGCTCGAGGTGTCGATCTCCAAGAAGGCGGTCCTCCGCTACGAGTTCGCCCCTGACCTCCCGCCCATCGAAGCCGACGCCACGCAGATCCGCCAGGTGATCATGAACCTGGTCGTGAATGCCTCGGAAGCCATCGGGGAGAAGAGCGGCGTCATTGCGATTTGCTCCGGGGCGATGGAGTGCGATCGCCCCTATCTGTCGGAAACCTGGCTGG
>JAPLSS010000165.1 GCA_026398515.1 Candidatus Sumerlaeota bacterium
AGGCGAATCTCTGGCTGGAACTGGCGTGGAAGCGACGCGGCTTGGACCTGGCTTCGTTTCGCGAGGCGGGCGAAGAGCGCGGGCACACCCTTCTGGCGGTCAGCCCTCCCGTGCCGGGTCTGGCGGAGTCGGCGGCCTCGACCGCGCCGCGGGGGGCGCCGATCCGCTATGCGGCGGGCGCGCTGCCGGCGGTGGCGGAAGCGTGGGGCCGAATTGCCCCTCAGATGAAGGGAACGGCGCCGGCGCATGGCGGCCTGGCGGTCCTGCGATCCGAATCGACGATGGCGATTCCGGGCGGCGCGGCGGACGAATCGGCGGAACCGGATTTGTTATCCGCGGTTCTTCAGGCGTTGCTGGAGGACGGATTCGCCCCCGCTCTCATTTCGGAGAACGCGCTCGCGGACGGGCGCGATTCGCTGGACGAGTTTCAGCTGCTGATCTGTCCGGAGACGACGCATCTGCGCCCGGAGGCGCACCACAGCATCGTCGAGTGGGCGCGGAAGGGCGGGCGGCTGGTCTCGCTGGGCCCGTTCGGGTTGTTCGATTCGCTCGGGGCGGCGCTGGCGGATCGGCCGGTCCTGGCGGCGTTCAACATGAAGGAGCCGGTTCGCAATCCGGAGGGGCGCTGGCTGGAGGAGACGAAAGAGCGCCGCGAGTTCGAGCAGGCCGCGCTGGGAACGGGGTTCGTCCTCCAGCGCCTGAGTTTCGCGCCGGCGGAGCGGCCGGCGCTGGCGCAGCGGGCCGCAGCCGAGGCCGCGCCGTTGCGCGTGGTCAACGCGGACTTCACGCGCGTATCGTGCGTGGCGTGGAACGGCGCCGGCGGCGCGCGCTATGTCTTCGTCGTCAGTCGCAACCTGGAGGCCGGCGCCGACGCGGAGGTTTCGCTCCTGGGCCGCTACGAGAAGCCGCTGGACCTCTTGGCCCATTCCGCGCCCATCCCGGTCACGTTCCAACGCGGCTGGACCACGATGAAAATTCATCTGGAGCCGGGGCAGGGAGTAGTGGTGAAGGCTGAACCGGCGAAATAACCGACATCAAATGAAGATCGCAAAATACAGCATGAACGCCGCATAGAGGAGGCGAACATGAAAGCCTTAACTGTCGCCGCGCTTTGCCTGCTCAGTATAATCTCGTGCGCTACCAAACCGGGTCGATTGGAGAAGCCACAGCCGGCCTCGCCATTTCAAACAACCGTGGATACGATGAAGGCGCTCACTTCGCAGCTAAGGCTCCCGGAATATCTTAATCAGCCCGAAGCGAAGAAACAGGGCGGAGAGTTCGATGTTCAGGGCTACTTCACCGTTTTGAAACATGTTTCTATGCAACCGGGGTACGTGTTGGATTACGTTTACTCCAGGAACGGCATGGGAGCGCGCCCCTTCTTATATGCGCGCAAGGAGGACGCCCCGCCGCTCTCAGATTATGCAGCTTACGAGACCGCCGCCGAAGACTGCGGCCCATCCGAATCTCATGCCGACTCGCCCGGCGACTCCAAACTAGCCCCAAAACTGAGCCAGGAACACAGATACTGCCGTTCGTATCTGCAACACGTAGAGTGCGACGGCTCTGACGAGGGATATCTTGAGTTTGTGGCGTTCCGCCTTCTCGCCGGGCAATTCTACCTCGTGTGGCACGCGGCATACGACGACACGGTTGTCATCGCCGACACCTGGGCGCTCAAGCGGCTTCTCGCGTCCGGGGAATCGCCGGGTAAGCCGTTTCCAAAGGATTTCGTGCGAAAAGCAAGGAGTCTGGACGTGACGCCCAGCGTTGAGGCGTCCGACAAGAGCGTCAAGGTTTCGCTGACAACCTTCACCAAGTGGGGCGGCATAGAGCGCAGGGAATTCACGTTCGACAAGGCTTTTCCCCATTCCATTGAAAAAGAAGCGACCACAACGTTGGTTGGATACTACTGCCGCTGGGTGATGTAGGAATCTCTTCAACCCCCTGGGAAAACGCGTGAGAATCAAGGCCTCTTGGAGTGCTCTGCGTACGATGCACGTCTTCCACGCCTGATCTCTATTCAAAATCCGGAAAACACCCCTTATTCGCGTCGATGTAGTCGTCGACCAATCGCACGGCCAAATCCAGGTCGTCGACCATCGGCTGGAGCGCCATGGCCTCGATCGCCATCAGGCGGTCGCCGTAGACGATGGCGTCCACCGTCATGCTCGCGATCACGGCTTCCCGCCGGCACAATTCGGCCACGCCGTCGGGCAGGCGCCCCATCGCCAACCCGTGGATGCCCCCGGAACTGACGACCGCCGGGACTTCGACGATCGCGCCCTCGGGCAGATTGGCGACGGCGCCCTCGTTGGGCAGGTTGATGGCCTGCTCGTAGGCGTTGCGATTGGCGACGATGGCGGCGATGACGGCCTCGACCCGCTCGCTGTGCGCATTCTTCAGGGGGTCGATGCGTTCCGTCCCGTCGGCCATGGCGCGCAGTTGCTTCCAACCTTCTTCGGTTTTCGCCGTCGCGCGCTCCAGGTCGTACGCGCGCATGTGGTAGCGTTCCCAGGCGTTGCGCGACGGGTTGTGCGTGTAGGGCAGGTACTCGCTCAAGTGCGTGTCGCCGGGCACGGGCAGCAGGCCGAAAATCTCGAAGCAGCGGCGCGAGAGCGGCTCGAACGCCGCCGGGGCCTGCGCCAGTTCCTGGAGGAGAAGCGGGTACAGGTCCTCGCCGGTTTCCTTGTCGGCGACGGAGAGCATCCAGGTGAAGTGGTTCAACCCGGCGGCCTTGATGTCGAGATTCTCCGCCGCCTTGGCGCGGCAGGCATTGATGGCCTTCTGTACTTCCGGGGCGTGCGGGTCGGCGAATTCGTCGGGCGCGTCGACTCCGAGCCGGCGGCGCAACAGGTAGCCGACGATCCGGTAGCCGTAGTTGATCTGGTGGCAGATGCCGAAGGCTTCGAGGTCGGCGTAACGGCGCGCGGCCAGGGTGACGCGCGGGACGGGGTTGGTGAAGTTGAGGACGTAGGCGTCGGGCGCGGCTTCGGCGATGTCGTTGAAGATCGGCATGACCAGCTGGAGGTTGCGCGCGGTGTGGGCGAACGAGGCCGGCCCGCCGTTTTCCGCGTAGTGCGTGATCCCGTGGCGCGCCCCGATCTCGCGGTCCAGCTTCCAGCGCGCCCAGCGATCGACGGCGACGGAGAGGACGATGAAATCGGCGCCGGGGAGCATGGGCGCGCGGTCGGTCGAATGGCGGATGACGCACCCGGCGTTCCATTCGCGGTTGATGCGCTCGCCGACGCGGGCGATGACCCCCAGTTCGTCGGCGCGCACGTCGACCAGGCGGATCTCGCTGCCGCGCAGTTCCGGCGTGCGCAGCAGGGCGGACAACGTCGACAGGCCGAAGACGCGGCTCCCCGCGCCAATCAGGCAGATCGTGGGCGGCATCAGAGCGGGCCCTCCCCGGGAGGAGATGGAAAGCGGCTGATTGTTGGCGGCGGGCACGGCGCTGTCAACCGTAGGACGCCGCTCTCGCCGAGGGCGGTTTGCGCGACGCGGGGTTGGAATGGTCGCCGGCCCGCGGACCGGCGATGGATTGTCGATGTCGTCTCGAAAACCGTCTACAGATTCCGGCCGCGGAAGACGATGAGAGGATAGAGCGGAGGCTGCGCGAGCGGGAGAAGTCCATCTTGGCGGACGGGCTTGTTGCGCCTTCGCGATCGGGCCGCTCGCTGGACGAGCGCCTGAAGAGAAACCGCCTGACGTCGCCGACGCGCCATAGGCGCTATGGCCACGGCGCGGCGGAACGACAACGTCAAACGCAAAGCGGGGGTTCGTATGGCCGGCGACGGACCGATTCTGGGCATCGATCTGGGAACGACCAACTCGGTGGCGGCGATTCTGGAGGGGGCCGAGCCGCGGGTGATCCCCAACTCCGAAGGCTCGACGAAAACCCCGTCGGTGGTCGCGTTCTTCGAGGGCGACAAGGCCGTCGTCGGCGAGATCGCCCGGCGCCAGGCGGCCACCAACCCCGAGCGCACCGTCTCCTCGGTCAAGCGCCTGATGGGGCGCTACTACTCCGACCTGGTCGAAAGCGGCGACGTCGAGCGCTTCCGCCTGCAGAGCGACGAGTCGGACCGCGCGCTGATCGGCGTGGACGGGGTGGTCTACACGCCCCAGCAGATCTCGGCGCTCATCCTGGGCAAGCTCAAGGAATCCGCCGAGGAATACACGAACCATCCCATCACCCAAGCCGTCATCACCGTGCCCGCCTACTTCGACGACCTGCAGCGCACGGCCACGCTCGAAGCCGGCCGCATCGCCGGATTGGACGTGCTGCGCCTGGTCAACGAGCCGACCGCGGCGGCGATGGCCTACGGCCTCGGCCGCGACACCGAGGAACTGGTGGCCGTGTACGATCTCGGCGGCGGCACCTTCGATTTCTCGATTTTGGACATCGACCACAAGACGTTCGAGGTCATCTCGTGCTCCGGGGACACGCATCTCGGCGGCGACGACATCGATGAGCGGGTCTTGCAGGAGCTGAAGAGCCGCTTCGAGCGCGAACACGGCTTTGCCCTCGAGGCCGACGCGGTGATGCTGCGCCGCCTGCGCGATACCTCGGAAAAGGCCAAGTGCGAGTTGTCGACTCTCACCGAAACGCACGTCAGCCTTCCCTTCTTCGCCTACCAGAACGGCGCGCCGCTCCATCTGGACTGCATCCTGACGCGCGAGGAACTGGAAACGCTCATGGAGCCGATCGTCCGGCGGACGCTGGAGATCTGCGGTCGCGCGCTGCGCGACGCCGGGCTGAAAAAGAAGGACCTGAACAAGGTGATCCTGGTCGGCGGCTCGACCCGCACCCCGCTGGTCCAGGACCTGGTCGAAGACTTCTTCGGCATCGCTCCGTTCAAGGGCGTCAACCCCGACGAGATCGTGGCGCTGGGCGCGGCGACCCAGGGCGGCGCGCTCACCGGCGCGCTGCAGGAGGTCGTCCTGCTCGACGTGACGCCGCACTCGCTCGGCGTCGAGGTCAAGGACGGCCGCACGAGCGTCATCGTCAAGAAGAACGCCACCGTTCCCATCAAAGAGACCAAGACCTTCACCACCACGGAGGACGATCAGCCGTTCGTCAACATCCACATCCTCCAGGGCGAAAGCGACGTGGCGAGCGACAACCGCTCGTTGGGCAAGTTCCGCCTGGCCGACGTTCCCAAAGCCCCGGCGGGCTCCCCGCGCATCCGAGTGACGTTCTACATCACCGCCGACGGCGTGCTGGAGGTCTCCGCCGGCGACCTGCAATCGGGCAAAGAGCAGTCGTTGACGATCTCGCATTCGTTCCTGACCGAAGAGGAGCGCCGACAGCGCGAACGCCGCCGTCCGCCCAAGGCGCAGCGCGCGAAAGCCAAGGCCGCCGCCACCGCGCCGCCGGCGGCGGTGGCGCGAGAGACGCCCATTCCATCCACGCCATCCATCGAAGCCGTCAGCCCCGCTCCGCTTCCCAATGGGGATTCGCAGGATTTTGACCTGGTGACGAGCGACGGC